>CBDUAX010000078.1:0-11962 GCA_965365235.1 uncultured bacterium | reverse complement strand
CGGGGCCCATATTGCCGGCGGCCCAGAAGATCCGGCCCTCGAAATCGGTGTACCCATCCAACCGCATGTTCCAACGAAGCCGGTTCAGGCCGGCTCGGGTGCTGGCTCGAGGGGTCACGCCACCCCGGCGGAAGTTCGCCTCCGCTTCTTCTTCCTCTGCTTCCTCCTCCTCTTCCTCAGGGTTCCCCACGAAGCTCTGCAATACCTCTCCCCGGGCGTCCCTGAATTCGATCCTCACCTCCTCGGCCTCCTCCGCCAGGTAGTAGGCGACGTCGACAGAAGAATCCAGACCGCGAACTGGATCTGCCGGATCAAACATCCACACATCTGAATCCAGGACCTCAGGGGAAAGCTGCCGGAGATGGTCGACCCCGTAGAGCACCCAGAAGGACCGACCGTGTGTCCCGATGACCAGATCCCGGTCCTCAACGACCAGGTCGGATACCTGGACGGTCGGGAGATTGAGGGTCAGGGGCATCCAGTTCTCACCGTCGTCGAAGGAGGTGTATACCGTCTTCTCCGAGGCGGCGTAGAGGAGTCCGGGCCGTTTCGTGTCTTCACGGACCGCCCGCACAAAGTCGTCGGAGGCGAACCCGGAGTCGATCCGGGTCCAGGTGGCACCGTAGTCCTCCGTCTTCCAGACGTAGGGGCTTCGGTCGTTCTCAACGAGGTACCGGATCCCAGAGACATACGCTTTTCCAGCGGTATGCGGTGAGGGTTCAATGGTGTTGATCCGGACGAAGTCCGGAGCATCCGCCGGGGTCACGTTCTCCCAGTTCCCCCCTCCGTCACGGGTGATGTGGACAAGTCCGTCATCCGATCCGGCCCAGATTACCTGTGCGTTCTGGTAGGAAGGGGCGATGGCAAAGACCGTGGCGTAGGTCTCCACCCCTGTCTGGTCCTTCGTAATGGGCCCCCCGGATGGCCCAATGGTGGAGGGATCGGCCCGCGTCAGGTCCGGGCTTATGGCCTCCCAACTCTCCCCCTCTGTAGTGGTCCGCCAGACCTTCTGGGTCCCGGTGTAGAGAACACCGGAATCATGGGGCGAGAAGACGATGGGGAAGGTCCACTGCACCCTTTCCACCAGGTCCTCCGAAGACTGCCCCATGGGGTTCTCGGGCCAGACGTTCACGGCCCGTGTCTGGCCGTTGGAGTGATCGTACCGAGTCAGGCTGCCACCGTAGCATCCGGCGTAGTAGATGTCCGGGTTGTCGGGGTGGGGAGCGATGTAACCGCTCTCGCATCCTCCGACGGAGAAGAATGGCCCACCCTGAGCAGTCAGGTGGTTCCACCCCCGCGGCCCTACACATGCCGTGCTGTTGTCCTGCTGTGCCCCGCAAATCAGGTAGGGCTCGTGGGCGGTGGTGACCACCCGGTAGAACTGGGCCGTGGGGAAGTCCTGGTCCGTCCAACTCCTGCCCCCGTTGACGGAGACGTTCGCCCCCCCGTCGTTCCCATTGATCATTCGGTCTGTATCGGAGGGTGCGATCCACAGATCGTGGTTGTCCCCGTGGGGCACGCGGATGGTCCGGTTGAACCCCTCTCCGGCGTCGTCGGAGCGATAGAAGGCTGTGTTGAGTACGTAGACCCGATCCTCGTCCTGGGGATCGGCGTAGATGCGCGTGTAATAAAAGGCCCGTTGCCGGAGCTTCCGTTCGTCGTTGGTACGGACCCAACTCTCTCCACCGTCATCGGACCGGAAGACGCCGCCCTCCTCATTCTCGATGATGGCATACACTCGGTTCGCGTTCACGGGGGAAACCGCGACCCCGATCTTCCCCACAAGGCCCTCCTGTGGGAGACCCTCGTTCCGGGTGATCTCTGTCCAAGTGTCCCCACCGTCGGTGCTCCTGAAGAGCCCGCTCCCAGGGCCACCCGAAGACATCCCCCACGACTTCCTCCAGGCTTCCCAAAGGGCCGCATAGATGATGTCGGGATTTGCCGGGTGAACTGAGATATCAACTGCTCCGGAACGCTCATCTCGGTGGAGAACCTTGTCCCAGCTCTCGCCACCATCGGTGGTCTTGTAGACCCCTCGCTCCGGGTTGGGCATGGAGTGTACCCCGAACGCCCCCACCCAAACGGTGTTGCAGTCGGTGGGGTGGATCCGGATCCGGGAAATGTTCTGGGTTTCGGCCAAGCCAAGGTGGGACCAGGTGTTGCCGCCATTGGTGCTTTTATACACCCCGTCGCCCTGTTGGATATTCCCACGGATCTGCGTTTCTCCGGTACCGATGTAAACCACATCGGGATCGGCCTCACAGACTGCAACGGCCCCAACGGAGGAGCTGGTGATTTTTCCGTCGGTCACGGGACGCCAGGTCAGGCCCCCGTCTTCGGTCTTCCAGAGCCCTCCTCCGGTGGCGCCGAAGAAATACTCATTGGGCCGACTGTCGCTCCCGGCCACACCGATGGAACGCCCCCCCCGATCGGGTCCCACGTTCTGCCAACGGAGCCCCTCCAGGAACTCCTCCGGCGGTGTGAACTGGGCGCTCAGAGACGAGGGAAGTAAAAGGGCAAGGCCTAACCCCAGAAGTATGCGAGGGCTCAAGGGTCCAGGTCGCTTCTTGGCGGATTCGAACATCTCCGGTTCCTTCGGTTCAGGGAGACAAAACAACAACGCGGATGGCCCAGAGGCCCTCCGTCGGGCACACCGATCGATCAGATGACGGTTCAGGAGATGCGGGCGATAGCCTCGATCTCCACGCTAACGTTCTTTGGTAGGGTCCGGACCGCAACCGCTGCTCTTGCCGGGCGATGGTCCCCGAAATGTCGAGCGTAGACTTCGTTCATGCCCGCAAAGTCACCCATGTCCTCGAGGAAGACCGTGGTCTTGACCACATTCGACAGGGACCCCCCTGAGGCGGAGAGGACCGCCGAGAGGTTTTTCAATACCAGATCGGTCTGCTCACCAATGTCCCCGTCCAGGAGGTCCCCCGTTTCCGGATCGATGGGGATCTGACCCGAACAGAACACCCACCCGTCCACGGACACGGCTTGTGAGTAAGGCCCGATCGCACCAGGGGCCGAATCGGTTTTGATGAAAGAAAACTCGCTCATGGTTCATCCTTTTCTGAAAAAGCTTCTTGTTGCCTGAGGATCTCCTGGGGAGAAACGGTCGCGACCCCTGCCTTTCCGACCTCCACGGCCGCCGCATGGTTGGCCAGAACCGCTGCTTCCATAGGGGAAGCCCCCAAAGCCAGACCTACCGTCATGACGGCCGTGACCGTATCGCCCGCCCCGGAAACGTCGTACACCTCCCGGGCCACCGTAGGCACCCTCAAGTACCCATGGTCGGCACTCTGAAGGGCCATGCCGCGTTCGCCCAGGGTGAGGAGGAGGTTCCGGACCTGCAACCGTGCCCGCACGGATTCCAGCCAGCTCGGATCGTCGGCGTTCAGGTGGTCTCCAAGGGCGTCTTCCAACTCCCGGGAGTTCGGTTTGAACACCGTCGCACCACCGTAGTCGAAAAACCGGAGCCTTTTCGGATCCACCACCACCGGTAGCTTCCTGGCGAGACTCGCCTCTATCGTTCCCCGGATCAGGGGTACGGCAAGAACCCCCTTGTTGTAGTCCTCCAAAGCCACGCCCTGGACCCCCGGGAGAAGCTCCTCCACCGCCTCGAAAAGGGGTTGGAATTGGTCGGGGGTGAGATCCGTGGCGTCTTCCCGGTCCACACGCGTCACGTGTTGGTGTCGGGCCATGATTCGCGTCTTGACGGTGGTGGGCCGACCGGGGATGGAGATTACCCCTCCGGTCCCCACGCCCAGCCCCTCCAGATGTTCCAGGAGGAGTTGCCCTTCCGAGTCGTCGCCCACACAGCCCACCACCTCGCACGATGCCCCCAGAGCCCTGACATTTGCCGCCACGTTTCCGGCGCCGCCCAGGGCGAAGGATTCCGTCTCGACCCGGACCACCGGGACGGGTGCCTCCGGAGAGATCCGTTCAACGGCGCCAATCAGGTACCGGTCCAGCATTAGATCCCCGACGACGAGGACCGTTACCTCGGGGGCCTCTCCGAGGAGCGCCTGAACTCTGGCCAGTGGAAGACGGTTCACAAATCGACGACCGTTGGGATCGGGTGAATTCTGGGCGTGGGTCCTGGCCGGCGAGAGCGGGGCGAGTCGTACGTTTCGCTCCCTTGCCCCGGAAAAATCCCAGTCGCGGGCGGCCAGAAAGCCGGCCGGAGGCCGGAAGCTAGACTTGGCAGCTTCGAGTGTAAAGCAGGGTTACACCATCTCGGGGGTCAGCTCCTGTGGATCTTCAGGAGAATCTGACCCTGTCTGAGTCGAATTTGAAGGGCCTTTGCCCGGCCTTCTTCATCCCGCTCAACGGTGATTTCCTGGGGACCCGGGATGGAGTGGGTGAGGTGTCCCTCCACCGTCCCGGACCGGCCCAACATGATGTTCACCCGATCCCGTTTCGGGTCGTAGTCCACCCCCCATAGGGGGAAGTTTTTCCCGCTTTGTTGAGCTCCAAGCTCCGGATCATCCAGCTCCATGGTGGTTCTTCGTCCCATGTTGGCTTTCGAGAACTCCTGGAGTTGGGCAACCCAGGGATGCCCTGCTTCCGGGGCTTCTCCCCCCTCCATGGCCTCATCCGTAAGGTCGGACGGAGGGATCACCAGCACCGGATCTTGGGCGCCGCGAATCAGCCGGGTGGAGACGCTCCCCATGAGAAGGCGCCCGACGAACGAATGGCCATGGCTGCCCGCCACCAGGAGGCCCAAATCCTTTCCTTTGGTGAACTCGAGGAGTTCATGGGAGGGTTCGCCCTCCAGAATCTGAGGGTAGATCGTGCATCCGATGGGGATCGAGAGCCCTCGGGTGAGGTCTTTCAGTCTCTCGCTCAACTCCTCCTCATAGTCGTCTCTCCACTCTTCGGACAGGGTGGGGAGGAATTCCATGCCCGACATGACATGAACGAGATGGATTTCCCACGGGGGTTCCAGAATACCCATGGCGGCCCCGGCAGCCCGTTGGCTGAAATGGCTGAAGTCCACTCCCAGAACCGCGGAACGTGGGAGTGAGGTTGCCTGGGCTGGGACCGCCAGGACCGGTATGTGGGAGACCCGGATGACCTGGAGGGCGGTCTCGGTCCCAAAGACTCGATCCAGGGGTCGGTGCCGGCCAAGACCCAGGAGGATCGTGTCTGCGCCCAGCTCTTCCGCCCATCGCACGATCCGAGGGCCGGGCAACCCCGCGTCGACCCGAAGGTTCCAGCGGTCCGGGGATCCCGCGGATGCTTCGACCTGACTCCGGATCTCACCCCGGAGAGCGTCCTGTCTTGATTCGTACATTTCCATTTCTGGGAGGGCGACCAGGAAGCCGGCGTCAAAAACCGGAACCGGCTCCACAACCCCCAGGACCTCCACCACGGCGGATTTCTCCTCCTCCAACCGGCGAGCCAGCCGCAGGGCCCCAAGGGCAGCCGGCGTACCGTCCGTAGCCACCAGGATCGTTCGGCTCATGGAGACCCTCCCACAGGAATCGATGGCGGGCCAGCCACCCGCCGATTGCCGCAATATGTTCGTGGAGCGGGGGCGAAGGCCAGGGTGATGAGGGGCTTGGACCGGCACCCAAGAGTTAACGTCCGGGTCCTCAATCGTATCCTCTAAAGAAAGACCGGGTTAAGATCGGCGTAGAGGTGACAGGAGTTTCGATCCCGGGTCGGGAACCTTTTTAAGTTCAAAGTGTTTTTGTTCATGGGATCTTAAGAAGTCAAATCTGTGTATGGGGTCTTTACTGTCGGCCTCGACCCGTCCCATGGGTCTTGGGCCGAATCCCACTTGAAAGAAGAGGACTAGTCATGAGGTTGTCGCCCTGGAACGGACTGAAGGCGGTCCCTGGACTCAGGTGGGGTGCCCTGGGTGGGTTGGTGCTGTTGCTGGCCACGGCGTTTCCTGTGGAAGGCCAGTACTTCGGGAGGAACAAGGTCCAATATGACCGGTTCGATTTCGAGGTCCTGGAGACGCCGCATTTCGATATCCACTACTACCCCGAGGCAGGGGTCGTAATCGAAGATGTGTCCCGCATGGCTGAGCGATGGTATGAGCGCTTCGCCCGCCTCTTTCAGCACGAGTTTGAAAAGGCGAAGCCGCTGGTCCTCTATGCGGACCACCCGGATTTCCAGCAGACCAATACTCTCCAGGGGATGATGGGCGAGGGCACGGGTGGTGTTACCGAGTCTCTGAAAAACCGGGTGATCATGCCCATGACAGGCTCATACCAGGACACCGATCATGTTCTGGGCCACGAGCTTGTTCACGCCTTTCAGTACAACATCGCCCAATCCCGCCAGGGCACCGGAATCCAGGGATTGTCACGCCTCCCTGGGTGGCTGGTGGAGGGGATGGCGGAGTATCTCTCAGTGGGTCGAGACGATCCTCTGACCGCGATGTGGCTCAGGGATGCGGTCCGGCGAGATGATATCCCCACTATCAAGCAGATGTCCCGAGAGAGGCGTTATTTCCCCTACAGGTTCGGGCAAGCGCTCTGGGCGTTCGTAGGTGGGGAGTTCGGGGACGAAGCTGTCATCAGCCTCTTCCGCAGGTCGTTGCGCACGGGATGGGACCCGGCTCTAAAGCAGGTCTTCGGGATCGACTCCGACACCCTTTCCGTACGGTGGGCTGAGAGAATCAGGGAAGAGTACCTCCCCCTCATGGAGGGCCGGGAGGCCCCCAGCGAGGTGGGTGAGCTCCTTCTGGCTCCCATCACCGGCTCGGGGACCCAGAACCTGGCCCCGGCTATGAGCCCTGACGGTGAACGACTGGTCTACATGTCCGAGAAGGACCTCTTTTCCTTCGATCTCTTCTTGGCCGACGCAAATTCGGGAGAGGTTGAGAAGACCCTTTCGAACGCCGCAGCCGATCCTCACTTCGATGCGTTGCGGTTCACAGATTCCTCCGGGGCCTGGTCGTGGGATGGAACGCAGTTGGCCTATGTCGTTTTCGCCGACGGGGACAACCAGCTCATTCTGGTGGACGCGGGCAACGGGGACGTGAAGAAGCGGGTTGCCATCGAGGGCCTGGGTGCCATGCAGGGGCCAACCTGGTCCCCGGACGGAGAGAACCTGGTCTTCTCCGGGTCCGAGGGTGGGATCACGGACCTCTTCCTCTACAACGTCGCCTCGGAGACCACCACCAAGCTGACGGACGACAAGAACGCCGACTTCCAGCCTGCCTACTCTCCTGACGGCCGGACGATCGCCTTTACATCGGACCGCTCTCCGGCCACGGACTTTGTCCGTTTGACCTACGCCAAGTTCCAACTCGCCCTCCTGGACCTGGAGACTGGGCAAGTTCGGGGGTTGGACATCTTCGGTCCGAAGGTGAAACACATCAACCCGCAGTTTTCCCCGGATGGTCGGTATCTATACTTCATTTCCGATGTAGACGGGTTCAGCAACATTTACCGTATCGAGCTCGAGTCCGGCTTAATCGACCGAATCACCAATGTGGCGACGGCGGTCAGTGGCATCACCTGGTCCGCGCCGGCCATGACAATGGCCCAGGAGTCCGGGGACATTGCTTTTTCCGTCTTTGATGAGTTTGAATTCCACATTTACAAGCTCACGCAGGACGAGGCGAACCGACGGGCCGTACGCGTCGCCGTCACGGAGCCCGGGCCGGGCCGGAAACTTCCTCCTGGGGAACCGGTGCTTCCGAGCCGCGTGGCGGCCTACCTGGCCGATTACGACACGGGGCTGGAACCGCCCTCGACCTACGTGGTGGAGGACGCGGAAGAATACGACGCGAGCCTGGCTTTGGACTTCATCGGCCAGCCCACCATCGGAGTCGGTGCGGACAATTTCGGGACCTACATCGGGGGTGGGGCATCGGCCTTTTTCTCTGACATGTTGGGGGATCGCTTCCTGGGAGTCGCCCTTTCGGCCCAGGGAACGGTGAAAGACATCGGGGGACAGGTCTTCTATCTCAACCAGAAAAATCGCTGGAACTGGGGCTATGCCGTAGGGCGAATCCCCTACCAATACCAGTATTTCGGGTACGGCGTGACGGAGGTCGATGGGCAGAACTACCAAACTCTCAATACCATTCGACAGAGGATCTTCCTGGATTCCTTCACCGGGATGCTGGCCTACCCCTTGTCCATGACGCGTCGGCTCGAGGGCGACATGGGGTTCACACGGTACTCCTTCGACCTGGAGCAGGATGAGATCATCTACGATGCCTTCGGTCGAATCATCGGGCAGCGACGGGTCCAGCTCGATGATCAGGAACCGGATCCGCTGAATCTCTTTACCGCGTCCATCGCCCTGGTGACCGACAACTCCTTTGGCGCCTTCACCTCTCCGGTAAGGGGTGGAAGATCCAGGATCGAGCTGGAGCAGACCTTCGGGAGCGCCCAGTACCAAACCGCCATCCTGGATTGGCGTCGGTACTTCAGCCCGTCCATGAACCTGACCTTTGCGGTGAGGGGCCTTCACTACGGCCGGTACAATTACGGCGAAGAGCTCCTCAGAAACCAGTGGATCAATCCGCTCTTCCTGGGCTACGAGACGTTTATCCGGGGATATGCCTGGGAGAGCTTCAAGCAGCGGGAGTGCGGTGAGAACGCGAATGGAGATTGCCCTGCCTTCGATCGGATGTTCGGTCAGAGGATTGGGGTGGCGAATTTCGAGCTTCGGGTACCCTTCATCGGCTCCGAACAGTTCGGCCTCATCAATCTTCCCTACATCCCAATGGAGTTGGTGGCCTTCACCGATGTTGGGGTGGCATGGGACAATGAGAACCCGGTGGAAGAGTGGAGCTTCGTACGGTCCAACTCGGCGCGGACTCCTCTCTGGAGCTCCGGTGTCGGCGCCCGGTTCAACATTCTCGGCTTCATGATTCTGGAGGCCTACTACGCGTATCCGTGGCAGCGGCCTGAAAAGGGCGCCCACTGGGGATTCAACCTGGCACCTGGGTGGTAGGGATCCAACGCAACGCTCCGCTGATTGCAGCTGGTCGGCAAAGAAGAAAGAAGAAGGGGGGCTCGCCCATGTGGCGAGCCCCCTCTCTTCTTTGTCTGTCCTCTTGGAGCTGCTAGAAGATCTCCACCTTCACGTACCGACCCGGGTTCTCTTTGATGTCCTCGACAAGAGCCCGAATGCTGTCCAGCGTTTCCGCGAGGTTGTCGTAGAGGGTAGAGTCGGTGGAAAGCTGGCCCAGGGTCCCCTCCCCTGCTTCCATACGGCGGAGGATCGTTTCCAGGGAACTGGAGGCTCTCAGGAGGGATTCGCTGGTCCTATTCGCGACTGCCAGGGTGGAATCGGCCCGTGCCACGGCCCGAGCCCAATCCTCCCCGGAACCTGCAGCCTCCTCCAGACCCTGGGCAGACCGGTTCAGGCTTGCGGTCAGCTTGGAAACCTCATCGCCCTGGGCTTCGGCCAGTGCGGAGAGGCGGTTCAGGAGATCCCTGAGGTCCCCGGCACTGGCCTGGATGGACTCCACCGTGGGAGCGTCGAGGAGCCCCTGAATCCGCTGCAGGACATCCGTGGCGTTCTCACCAAGGTCAGGCGGGAAGTCCAGGAGACCAGGCATGTTCTCACCCGGGAGGCTCCCCCCGGGGCGAAGGACCTCGGTTCCTCGGCCAGGGACCACCAACACCGTTCGGCCACCCAGGATTCCGGAGGAGACCAACTCGGTCCGCGAGTCTGCTGGAACCTGCCAGTGTCCCTCCAACTCCAGCGTGATGAGAACGCCCTCCTGGGAAAGGAGGAAGTCGTGGACCCGGCCGATGTTGACGCCCTTCATCTGTACCGGGTCCCCCTTTCGGATTCCACCAGCGTCCACCACGGTGGTGGTGACCAGATATCGACCCCGGAACATGCTGGGATCGGTCAGGAAGAAGAGGGCCGCCAGAACCGAAATCATGCCGAGGATCACAAAAATCCCGACCTGAAATTGCCGGTTCGCCTGCCCACGGGGAACGGCGGTTCGTAGCTCCTCATCCGAGAGAGGGCTAGCGCCACGGCGGGGTGGTTGTCCTTTTTCGTTCATACCACGTTTAGTTGGTTGTCCAAGGCTGCCTCGGCGCCTTGCCGGTCGGCGAACGCTCGAACAAACGGATTCTGGCTATTGCGGAATTCTTCGGGTGTTCCGCAAAAACGGAGTTTGCCACCGGACAGCATGGCAACGCGATTACAGATCAGGAGGCCGCCATCGATATCGTGGGTAACAATCATTGAGGTGACCTCCAACTCCCGGGAAAGCCGGGCGATCAGACGCTCCACCGCCGCTGTATTGACGGGATCCAGCCCTGTGGTGGGTTCATCCCAGAGCAGGATCTCGGGGCGCCCAACGATGGCCCGGGCGATTCCGACCCGCTTCTTCATCCCACCGGAAAGCTCGGCAGGCATCTTACCAATGACCATGCGCGGTTCGAGGTTGACGATCTCCAGCGCCTCCCAAACTCGCTGTGCAGCATCCCTTCTGCGCAGCCGTGCCAACTCGTCCTCCGGGATTCCCATGCACACGTTGTCCATGACGGTCAGGGAGTCGAAGAGAGCCGCGTGTTGGAACACGTAGCCTACCTTCCGACGCATCTTCTCAACGGCGTCGGGGCTTCCGTAGTAGACCGATTCCCCCGCCATGAGGACATCGCCCCGATCCGGAACGATGAGCCCGATAGTGGTCTTCAGGAGGACGCTCTTGCCTGTTCCCGACGGCCCGAAAAGACCGAACATCTCCCCTTCGTGGACCTCCAGGTCGACACCAGTGAGGACCGGTGCGTCGAAGGCTTTGTGGATGTTCCGGTACCGGATCATACGGTCCTCCCCCTGGTCCCTGCCGGCCAACGGTCGCGAATCGGAAGGCGGGAGTTGGTGGGCATGGGCCTATTGGAGGAGGAGGGGTGGAAAGAGAGCATCAAGGATGAGGACCGTTAGGGTCATGAACATCACGGAGGCGGTTGTGGCCTTCCCTACTCCAGAGGCCCCCCCGGTGGTTCGCAGTCCCATGTGGGCTGAGATGAGGGGGATTGCGAAGCCGAAAGCCAGAGCCTTCGTAAGGGAGTAGAGGAGGTCCCAGTTGTGCCAGAATAGCCTCGCCCCGTACCAGAAAGCCTCCGCACCCAAACCCAGCGTGAGGTTTGCAGAGTAGAGGCCGGACAGGATTCCGACGACGACGGCGATGGCCGTGAGGACGGGGACGACCAGGATTCCAGCCACGACTCGGGGGGCCACCAGCATGGCCACCGGATCTCGACCCAGGGAGTGGAAGGCATCGATCTGCTCCGAGACCTCCATCGTGCCCAACTCGGCTGTGATCCTCGCGCCCACCCGACCCACCAGCACGATGGCCGTCAGCACCGGCCCGAGCTCCAGGACCACGCTCTCGGTGACCACGCTCCCCATCACGTAGAGAGGAATGGTGCCGGTGAATTGATAACCACCCTGCTGACTCGTGACGATTCCTGCCAGGATCGCGGTAACGATCACGATGGGGATGCTCTGAACCCCCATCACGTAGATCTGCGTCAATATCTCCCGATAGGAGACCTTGAATCGCGCGAGGTTATGGAGGACGGACCAGAAGAGTATTCCAATCTGGCCGGCATGCTCGGCGACGGTTTGGCTCGTCTTCCCAATCCCCTCCACCATCCGGTAGGGGATAGACAGAAAGCCCCATCTTCTTCCCGGCACCTGGCCTGCCTCCACACCTGCCTCCTGAGGGAATCTCATGTCGCTCCGCACCTACTCGAAACCCAGCTAGGTACGGGCCCGATAGCCATAAACCATCGCGTCTCCTTCTACGTCGGTCAAGGCAATGGGGTTTCGGCGAAGCATTGTCATTCTTCGGCCTTCTGGATACCCTCTCACGGTAGATTTGATTCCCCCGAGGAGATTGTCCCCATGGACCTGCCAGGCGAACGAAGTCTCGAGGCCGGTGCCACTACCGAGGAGCAGATAGGCGGCACCATAGTCGGTGGAGAAGTCGTATCCGGGACCGCCGATGATCACG
>CBDUAX010000077.1:0-11989 GCA_965365235.1 uncultured bacterium | reverse complement strand
CCGCCGGTATCTCGTTGAGCCGGAAAAGATGTCGCATCCGGTGGAATCCGGGGTGATTCTCTCCTTCATCGCCCTCCTCATGTTGACCCAGGTTCTGGAACATGTGGCGCCCATGGAGTCGGTGGGGGGGAAGGTCAACTGGTGGGCTCACTACCTGATCCTCGTCTCCTTTCCCGCCCTCATCGCCTACGGGAAGCACCTCCATCTGATGCTGGCCCCGGTGAATGTCGTTCTGAAGCATATGACCGAGATCCCTTCGGATCGGCCGGTTTTCGGAAACGACCTGGACATGGACCTGGAGGACGAGGAAAAACTCGAGCGCGAGTACGCCCGTCTGGGAATGGAGAAGGGGGTGGCCGATTTCAGCTTTGGACCTCTCTTCGACCAGACAGCCTGTATCCAGTGTGCCCGCTGCAATGACGTTTGCCCCGCGGGGCCTGAATTGAAGCCCAGGGACCACTTCGTCCTTTCCCTCCAAGATCCCACCGTTGACGGGTCCCGATTGGCGGAGCTGGTAGAGGGAGACGTTCTGGCCACCTGCGTTCAGTGCCGCGCCTGTGAAGTTGCCTGCCCGACAGGGTGTCGGCCGGGGCGGAACGCTTTGGAGATCCGTGGGCGTCTCATGCTCGAGGGGCTTTACCCGCCCAGGGCCCTTCGAGACGTGGCCATGAAGGCGCTGTCAGGATCGGGGAATATCTTCGGTCAGGATCCCGGAGAGCGGGCCCGGTTCATCAAAGAGAACGAGTTCCCCATTTATGACTCGGGGAGCCACGACGTCCTCCTGGTTCTGGGTTGTCAGGGGGGCAACAGCCCCGAGGTACAACCGATTGTCGTGGATACGGGGAAGCTGCTGGATGCAGCCGGGGTGAAATGGGGCGTTCTGGAAGAGGAACAGTGTTGGGGCGAGGGGCTCCTTCACGGAGGGGGGCTGATGGAGGATTGGCCCCTTTGGGCTCAGGATCGGATCGAATTCCTGACCGAGGCTCTGGGCGGCGACTCGAAGAGAACCATCCTCACCATCTGCCCCCACTGCAGGGACACCATCGAAACACAGTACAAGGCCTTCGGCGGGCAATTCACCGATGTGCGGCTCCACACCCCCTACCTGGCTTCCCTGATCAAAGGAGGGGATCTGGAGTTCGAGTCGAAGCCCATGCAGGCTGCCATCCATACCCCGTGCAAGGTCTTCCACAACGACGAGCACCAGGAGATGGACCGGCTACTGCGTGGCGTCGGCGTCCAGGTCACTCAGCCGGAAAGCAGTGGGGGGGGCTTCCCTACGACCTGCTGTGGTGGCGGGGGAGGGGGGTTCCTCTGGGATTCCCCGGCCAAGGTCAATCAGAAGCGCTGGGAGCAGATCAAGGCGACCGGGAAGAAAGAGGTCGTAACGGGTTGTCCCGGTTGCCACAGGATGCTAGGTGTGATGCGGGACGAGGAGAGCCATGTCCGGGATGTGGCTTCGGTCCTGATGGAGAGACTCAAGAGTTAAGTCTTTCAGGGGATCGCTTCGAATACGGCCCTTATCCCATCGCCCGTGTCCTCTACCATTGGTAGAAGGCGCCGGATCTCTTTCTTCCCAAGAGCGTCCAGTGCCCTGCTGGGCGTGGCAAATGGAAGCAAAGCCTCCAGCGTCAAAAGGGTGGGGAATACCATAGGCAGGGTTCCGCCCCGATTCCTTCCCAGGGCTTTTTCCGGAGACAGCCACAGCGCCTCGACCATCTCCTTCCCGTCTGGATAGGCCTGACAGTCCTGCGGAACCTCTGCTCCAAAGAAGCGGGTGTCGTATCGATAGCGTTCCTGGACCGGTGTCATCCAGTGCCCGATCTGGTTCAGCCTTCCACCGTCCAGCCCCTCTCCAATTGCCGCCAGAACCAACGGAAAGGGTTTCCGTCCATCATGGAGGGCACGCCTGAGTCCCTCCACCCCCTTCCCCTCTACCATTGGGAACGATCGTGCCCCTCCCCGGGTCAGGAGGATCCCCGCCTCCTCGAAGGTCTCTCGTAGCGCCGTTATCAACGCAACCTTCCCTGACGTGGTCCCAAACCCAAGAGGCGGAGGGGGCGTGGCCTCCGAGGGAAGCGAGGCCGACAACAAGGCCAACATCTCCTCTGAGGCGTCGTCTGCGTCTACACGCCCACCCGGGAACACATAAGCGCCGGGGAGGAAGCGGGAACGATGGCTCCGCCTCAGGAGAAGAACTTCGAGGCCCTCGCTCCCTTTCCGAAGGAGAGCCAGAGTGGCGGCCGCTCTGGGCGTCACGGGTTCACGGGGGGGAGCCCGGAGGGAGCGAGGATACCCATCCGGGAGCTGCTGATAAGTGACCAGGTGAGACAAACCCGTCATAAACGGTCCATCCCTGGCGGACGAAGGGGACGGTTCCTACTGCGCATGCCACCCTTCCGTCTGACTGCAGGCTGAACAGTCAGTGGCCCGCAGCCATCCCGTCCTTTCGAGGGTCCGAGGCGGCCGCCCATCCTCGAGGCAACCGCAAAACCAACTGAGCCCCTCCGAAGGCCACTCCGGACTCGTCCATTAGCGTGTGGCCCAGCTCTTCAAGAACGGTCCGAACTGATTCCGGAACCGGTGCCTCGAGAGCCAATCGAGTGCCGTTGTAGCTCCGGAACCGAGGTGCATCCACGGCATCCTGGGGGTCCATCTCGAAGAGGAGGAGATTCAGGAGGAGTTGAACATGCCCCTGAGGTTGCATGGACCCCCCCATGACACCGAAGGCCAGGAGGGGTTCTCCGTCTTTCGTCACGAAACCGGGGATCAGCGTGTGGAAAGGGTGTTTCCGTGGACCGATCTGGTTGGGATGCCCCTCCTGCAGTGAAAATCCGGCCCCCCGATTCTGGAGCACAAACCCCGTCCCCGGGGCCACCACCCCAGACCCGAAGTACTCGAATACACTGTTGATAAATGAGACCATGTTTCCTTCTCGATCTGCAACTGAGAGGTAGATGGTCTCTCCGTCCTGGAAGGGGCGGCCGGGGTCCACGCGCTCCTGGGCCCGGGTTGGATCCAGCAGACTGCGGCGTTGGGAGACGTACTCCTCCTGGAGAAGGGCCCCGGGGTCTCCCTCGAGAAAGTCTCGATCCGAGACGTAACGTGCGAGGTCTGCAAAGGCCAGCTTCTTGGCTTCCACGAGATGGTGGAGGTATTCCGGGGAGTTATGACCCATTCCTATCAGGTCGAAGGGCTCCAGGATCTCCAGCATCTGGAGGGCGGCGATGCCCTGACCGGATGGAGGAAGCTCCCACACCTCGTACCCTCTGAACTCCACGGAAATGGGCTCCACCCACTGTGGGCGATGGTCCCTCAGGTCTTCCATCGTCAAGAACCCTCCCAGCCCCTGCACTGTTTCTACGATCTTCTTTCCCAGAGGACCGCCGTAAAGGGCACCCGGCCCCTCCTGGGCGATGACGGAGTAGCTGGTGGCGATATCGGGGTTCCGGAACCATTCCCCCGCCTCGGGGGCCCGGTCGCCATCCAAGAGGTACGTAGCGCTGGCCCCAGGATCTCGGCGTAATATTCTGGCAGTTCCCTTCCACTGGTCCGCGATGATTGGAGAGACAGGGAACCCATTCCGAGCGATTTCGATGGCTGGTAACAGAGCCTCCGCAAGTGAGAGAGTTCCGAACTCCTCCAGGAGGGCGTTCCATCCCGATAGAGCCCCGGGGACCGTTACGGCTTGGGCACCCCGGTAAGGGACATCGTCCATCCCAAGAGCCAGGATGGTGTCCGGCGTCGCCAATGAGCCTGATCTCCCACTTGCGTCCAGCCCGAGGATCTTTCCCTCTCTGGCCGACCAGAAGAGGGCGAACATATCCCCACCGATCCCGGTCATGTGAGGTTCTACCACGTTCAAGACCGCCGCGGCCGTGACCGCTGCGTCGAATGCATTCCCTCCCTGCTGAAGCACCTGGAGCGCTGCCGAGGTGGCCAGAGGTTGACTGGTAGCCACCACCCCGTTTGGAGCGTAGACCGTCGAACGGCCGGCCAGGGTCGATGGCCTGGTTTCGGGGCTCATCTGGGCTTCCGTGCCTTGTGGGAGGAGTAGTAGCAGAGCGGACGCAGTGAGAAGGGACCGGAGGGGCCATGGGCCCATGTTCAAGCCTTTCGCTGGAGAATGTGGACCTTGCCGCCGAAAAGTCTCGCAACCTCGTCGGCGTTCTGTGGGTCCCCGGATGGCGTCCCCCAATGGATGGGAACGATGATGGATGCACCACAGGCCTCGCCGGCCTTCGCTGCCTCCTCCGGACCCATGGTGTAGTCGGAACAGCAAGGGAGAAACGCCACGTCACATCGAATGTCGGACATGGAGTCCAGAAAATCGGTGTGACCCGCATGGTAATAGGTGACGTTGCCGACGGTGAAGACGTATCCCACCCATTCCGAACCAGCAGGGTGGAACTTGCGGTCCCGGTTGTGTGCCGGAACAGCGAGGATATCGATCCGATCCAGTTGGATCAGGTCCCCCGGGTGGAGAAAGTGATCTGCATCGGCCAGCTGTTTCTTCATGCTGGCAGGGGCAACCACAATGGAGTCTTGGCCCCGTACCCGAGCGATATCCTCCTCCGAGAAGTTGTCATAATGGGGATGGGTGAGCAGGATGTAGTCGGACTCACTTCCCTCTGTGACACCCCACGGATCGATGTGGATCTCCACGCCTTCCCTGCGTATTCGAATAGAAGATTGCCGGAACCAGGTCACTCCATCCAGTAACTCGGACATGACCCCTCCTGAGGATTGCTCTTGAGGATCTTAAGTAAACTTAAGGTGGCACTGAGGGGTGAAACAGACTACCAAGAGGCAGAGATCAGCGCCAGATTGGCAGAAGTCCTGCATTTTCGGCATCTTTTCCATCTACGATCCCTGGCAAGGATCCTGCTCAAGGGAATATTCCACCCTGCCGCCGGTGAGTTTGGGGAAAACACGGCGAGAGGGACGGATTCAACCACTATAGATAGAAGCGAGGACTCATGGGTGAGCGATACTCCCTCCCGGTACTTCCCCTGCGGGACACGGTCGTCTATCCCGGCGTGGCGGTCCCCATCTCCGCGGGTCGGCCCGGAACGGTTGAGGCGGTTCAGGAAGCTTTGGAGGGTGACAGGCGCCTTTTTGCCGTTGCCCAAAGGGAGAATGTAGACGATCCCCATCCCGACATCCTCTACACCGTCGGGACCGTGGTCCGGATCATTCAGACCCACAGGGTTCGGGGTGGTATGCAGCTCCTGGTTCAAGGGGAGGGTAGGGCCCAGGCCCTGTCCTATCTCAGCGAGGGGGAGGCCATGCTCCATGCGAACCTCATTTCGATGGAGCGCCAAGCACCCACCCACCTGGAGGACCCCGCATTCCAGGCGTTGGATGGGGAACTGAGGGAGCGGGCTGCGGAGCTCGGGACTCGGCGGGGAGTCCCGGTAGAAGCGCTGAACCAGCTGATTCAGGGAGTCGACGATCCCGGCGCATTCGCCGACCTGGTCGCCTTCTATCTGGAGCTTCCTACAGAGGACAAGCAGAAGCTTCTTGAGATTCTAGGAGACGAGGACCGCATGAGAGCGGCCCTCGTGGCGGTAGAGCGGGAGCTGGCTCGCATCGATGCCCAGGAAGACATCCAGGCAAAAGTTCAGGAGGAGTTGGGGGAGCGCCAGCGGGAGATGCTCCTTCGAGAGCAGCTCAAGCAGATTCAGAAAGAGCTTGGGGACGAGGACGAGCGAAATGATGTAGAAGAGCTCCGGGAAAGGGTCGCCGAGCTGGAGTTGACCGAAGAGGCTCGGACCGAAGTCGAGCGGGAACTCAAACGTCTGGAGCGGACGAGCCCCCAGTCGGCTGAGTACCAGGTCATCCGGACCTTCCTCGAGTGGGTCACGGAGCTTCCATGGGGTGATCGCACGGAGGAGAAGCTGGATCTAAAGAAGGCCTGTGACATCCTGGAAGAAGATCATTACGGGCTGGAAGATGTGAAGGATCGGGTCCTGGAGTTTTTGGCGGTTCGGAAGCTTCAGTTGGAACGGGCGGCAGAAGATGCTGCGGAGAAAGAAGAAGGGGCCGAGCCAGCCGGCGGGGAGGGTTCAGAAGAGGCGACGGAGGACGACCGGGAAGATGGTGTTGGTAGAGGCCCGATTCTCCTTTTCGGGGGACCTCCCGGGACCGGGAAGACCAGCATCGCTCAGTCCATCGCCAGAGCACTGGGAAGGAAATACGTCCGGATCTCCCTGGGCGGGGCAAGGGACGAGGCAGACATCAGAGGCCACCGACGGACCTACGTGGGGGCCATGCCTGGGCGGATCATTCAGGGCATGCGTCAGGTGAAGAGCAAAAATCCGGTGTTCCTCCTGGATGAGGTGGACAAGCTGGGTGTCTCCTTCCAGGGAGATCCGAGTTCGGCCCTCCT
Source organism: uncultured bacterium (assembly GCA_965365235.1). GTDB lineage: Bacteria > Gemmatimonadota > Gemmatimonadetes > Longimicrobiales > Gaopeijiaceae > CBDUAX01. The sequence goes on along the minus strand of CBDUAX010000077.1, from coordinate 5,598 downwards.
GGAGGTGTTGGATCCGGCCCAGAACTCCAGCTTCACCGATCACTATCTCGGCATCCCTTTCGACCTGTCTGAGGTACTCTTCATCGCCACCGCGAACTATGTGGATCGGATTCCGCCCCCGCTCTTGGATCGGATGGAGCGGGTCGAGTTCGTTGGGTATACCGAAAAAGAGAAGCTGGAGATTGCCAAACGGTACCTCCTCCCCCGGCAAGAGCGGGAATCCGGCCTCCGAGAAGAAGAGCTCGCGATGGGCGACGAGGCTGTGCTTTCGGTGGTGCAGAAATACACCCGGGAAGCCGGTGTTCGTCAGCTGGAGCGGGAGTTAGGGAAGCTCTCGAGGAAGGTGGCCCGGAAGATTGCCGGGGGCGAAGTAGAGACGGTCGATGTGGATGAAGAGGTGGTTCGGGACCTCCTTGGCCGCCCCAGAGTCCACCCGGAACATATGGCCCCCACAGACACGGTAGGCGTGGCAACAGGGATGTTCTACACCCCCATGGGTGGTGACATCATGTTTGTCGAGGCTTCGGTGATGCGGGGCAAGGGTGGGTTGGTCCTCACCGGGCAGCTGGGCGACGTTATGAAGGAGTCCGGGCGGGCGGCCTTGAGCTATGCCAAAGCCCAACACGAGCATCTGGGGATTCCGGCTGAGGCCCTGGAGGATCGTGAGGTACACATCCACGTACCGGCGGGTGCCATCCCAAAGGACGGACCTTCCGCCGGTATCACCATGGCCACGGCACTGGTATCCGCCCTTTCGGGCAGGAAGGTCCGTCGCGATGTGGCAATGACCGGTGAGTTGACTCTCACCGGTCGGGTTCTGCCCATCGGGGGACTGAAGGAGAAGATCCTGGGAGGGGTACGTGCGGGGATCTCCGAGTTCATTCTCCCCAAGGAGAACGAGGGACATCTGGATGACATTCCGGACGAGGTTGCCGAGACGCTCACCTTCCACTGTGTCGAGGACCTGGATCAGGTGATTCCTATCGCACTCCTTGGAGAGGGTGAGGAGCCTCGAACCAAGGCGAGGGCGAAAGGGGGAGGAAAAAAGTCTCCTGCGGGTCCCCGAAAGAAGAAGGCTCCTCCGGCGAAAAAAGTTGAGGAGGGTGTGATCGAAGCGTAGTCCCACCCCTGGAACCGCTGCACAGGCCGGCCAGGGTCCGGATTCAGACGACCTGAATTCGGCCTGGCCGGCTTTCTGTTAACTCTCCGATGATGGCCGCCACCGGATCGGTGGCCCTGAGCTTCTGAAGAAGGTCCGGAGCCAGGTGGTTCGGAACGCACATCAACAGCCCGCCGGAGGTTTGCGCGTCGGCCAGGAGCAGACGGGTGGTCTGGGAGAGGTCTTCCGGGAACTCCACTTCCTCTTCCACGTCCTTCAGGTTTCTCAAGCTTCCACCTGGGAATCGTCCGGTTCTCGTGAGCTCCGCTACTCCAGGGAGCACCGGAATCGAATCGGCTTCGAGGAGAGCCGACACACCGGAAGCCAGGAGCATCTGCCTGAGGTGTCCCAGAAGTCCGTACCCGGTGATGTCGGTGGCAGCTCGGACACCAAAGTCACGTGCAGCGTTCGCTGCGTCCCGGTTCAGGGAGGCCATGGAACGAATGGCTGCCTCGACGATTGCCGGGTCGACTCCGCCTTCCTTGATGGCGGTGGCTATGATCCCCGTGCCGATGGCTTTGGAAAGGACCAGAAGGTCGCCCGGTTGCCCTCCGGCGTTGGTGGTCATGGCGGCGGGATCCACCTCCCCGATGGCCACCAGGCCGTATTTCGGCTCCGGATCGTCGATGGAGTGCCCCCCGAGAATGGCGATCCCTGCCTCCCGGGCCTTTTCAGCCCCGCCCTTCAAGATTTCCGCCAGAGACCCCTCCTCCAGGTGTGCCCTGGGGAAGGCCAGAAGGTTCAGGGCAAAGAGCGGGCGAGCCCCCATGGCGTAGAGATCCGAGAGTGCGTTTGCAGCGGCGATCTGCCCGAAGTGGTACGGGTCGTCCACGATGGGGGTGAAAAAGTCTGTTGTGACGACCAGCGCCCGGTGGGGGTCCATCAGATACACGGCGGCATCGTCACCGGTGGAAGCGTCCACCAGTGCATTCGCATCTTCGGATGGGAGCACGTGACGCAGAACCTGCGTCAACTCGGACAGGCCGAGCTTACAAGCTCACCCGGACCCATGAGAGAGCTGGGTCAGACGCAGCCTGGGGCGTTGGTCTCTCGGTTCGTCCGTCATAGCGACGTTCGGGTGGATGGAAACCTGCGACAGAAAGAGGGTACTCTGTCTCCGCAGGTACAGAATACCCTTTGCTGAGCCATAGTCTAGCCCGGGGTCGCCATCGTTGCCACAGTCCGGGTCGGGTCGTCACCCCCGGACTCCTGCAGAGAGGGAAGGGCGGTATTCCCTCCGGCCACCAGGCTGACACCTAAAAGAAGGACAAGGTACACATCGGCATGAACCCCCTCTCCGGTCCTGTGCGAGAGCAGTTTGCTCTCGAGGTAGGGAAGTCACAGGAAGACATGAGTCTGGCACTGGCGGCACTGCTGGTGGCCCAGGAGGAGTACCCTCAGCTTCCGGTGGATCGATACATGGCGCGGCTCGATCTTCTGGCTGAGGAAACAAAGGACCGGTTGGATGGGGAAAACGCACCCCTTCTGGTAATGCAGGAGCTCCTGAACACCCTCTACCAACGTCACCATTTCCGGGGAAACCGGGAAGCCTATTACGACCCCCGGAACTCCTTCCTGAACGACGTTTTGGACAGGGGGCTGGGGGTCCCCCTCACCCTCGGTATCGTCCTCCTGGAGGTCGGGTGGCGATTGGACCTTCCCCTGGAAGGCGTGAACTTCCCCGGCCACTTCCTGGTTCGATTCCACGGCGACGCTTTGAACTTCCTGGTGGATCCATACGATGGAGGGGCTGTCCGGTTCGAAGACCAGGCTCAGGAGCTCCTGGATCGTGTGTACGGGGGGATGGTTAGGGTACACGAAGCCTTTCTGAGGCCTGCCAGGCGTCAGGAGATGATTGCCCGGTTGCTGGCGAACCTGAAGAGCCTCTACCTCAACGTGCGGGACCTGCCCAGAGCGCTGGCTGCGGTGGAGAGGATTCTTCTCCTCCGACCCATCGCCTCTGCCGAGATTCGTGACCGAGGGGTGATCCTGGCCCGGATGGGCAAGAAGGCCGAAGCGTTGGAACACCTGGAGGCTTACCTGAGCGTCGCCCCAGAGGCTACCGACTCTCAGCGTATCAAGGGAATGGTGGAGGGGCTGAAGAATGGAGATGATGAAACCGCCTGAGGCACCGTCGAGCCCGGTTGACATTCCCCCGGCATACCTGGAGGCAATCGAAGGCGCGACCGTCCTCCGCCGTCGCGACAGGCGCTTCCTTTCGGTTGGGGGATTGGATCCGAAGGCGATGTTGACGGGCATCCTCTCCGGGCGCATCCCAGACCCCCTGAATGAAGCCGGGGATGGTTGGGAGGAGGGAGTCGCACCCTACTCCACCGTCCTGACCCCAAAGGGCAGGATGGTCACGGACCTGAGGCTGATCCCCACCTCTGGGTCCGGGTTTTTTCTTGATCTCCCGGAAGTGGCTCTGGAGGCGGGGCTCGGCCACTTCCGGAAGTACCTCAACCCCAGATTCGCAAAGCTCTCCGACCTGTCCGCCTCTTTTGGCATGCTCTCGGTGGTGGGCCCAGAAGGTCCCGGGCGGGTTTCTGAGGTCCTGGGCTTCGAGGTGGCAAACCCGGGTTCCGATGGGGTCCGGTATCGAGCAGGTGGATCCGGGCAGGAGCTTTGGCTTCTGGGGAACGGGGACATTGGCCCTCCTGCGTTCGACCTTGTCCTCCCTCTCCCGATTCTGGAACAGGTCCGTGGACAGATGGAGGAGGAAGGGATCCGTTCGCTGGATCAGGCGTCTTGGGAAGTTCTGAGGGTGGAAGCCGGGACCCCGCTTTTCGGAGTGGATATGACGGACGAGACCATTCCGGTGGAGGCGGGGATTCACCGGCGGGCCATCGACTATGAAAAAGGGTGCTACACCGGACAGGAGGTGATCATCCGCCTGCGAGACCGGGGGCAGGTGAACAAACACCTCCGAAGGATCCTCCTGGGGGATGTCGAGGTTCCGGAGGCAGGGACGGAGCTGTTTGCTCCGCCGGGGGAGCCGGAAGGAGAGAAGGTCGGGTGGATCACTTCGGCCTGCCAATCTCCCCGGTTTGGCCAGACGATCGCCTTGGGGTTCGTCAAGCGACGGGTAGGGTTGGGTGGGGAGGTACGGCTTGGCGGGCCTCAAGGCCCTTCCGGGGAAGTGACCCCTCTTCTCCAAGAGAAGGTCTGACTGGCCCTTCCCCCATACGTGCCATAGGATCACACCCAAAGTGATCTCCTCCGGTTTCCACCGGAATCTCCCTCTCTGGAGCCGAACGATCATGAGGATCTCCGTCGGATATTCGGTCCTTTTTGCCGTTGTACTCCTGCTCCTGCCGACCCCAGTCGTCTCCCAGTCCATTACCACACCTCAGGATTTTTTTGGTCACGAGATCGGGGCAGACTATCAGTTACCCAACTACACCCGGTTTGCCGAGTTCTGGAAGGTCTTGGCTTCCGAGTCTCCCCGCATGGTGTTGGAGGAAATCGGCCGGACCACGGAGGGACGACCCCAATACATGGCCATCGTTACCTCACCGGAGAACCACTCGAGACTTTCCCGATACAAGGAGATCTCCAGCCGGCTGGCTTGGGCCGAGGGAGTGTCGGAGCTCGAAGCGAGAGCGTTGGCAAAGGAGGGCAGGGCGGTCGTCTGGATCGACGGAGGTTTACACGGGTCTGAAATCCTTGGGGCCCAACAACTCCTGGAAACGGTCTACCAGCTTGTGAGCCGGAGCGATGAGGAGACTCTCCGGTTCCTGGATGACGTGATCGTGCTCTTTGTCCAAGCCAATCCGGATGGTCAGGAGCTGTTGGGAGATTGGTACATGCGGGCGGACGAACCGGAAGAACGGTCCACGGGCGGGGTTCCAAGGTTGTACCATCACTACGTGGGGCATGACAACAACCGAGACTCGTACATGGTTTCCCAGGTCGAGACAGAGAACATGGCCCGGGTCCTCTATTCCGAGTGGATGCCCCAGATCATGTACAACCATCACCAGGTGGGCCCAAACGGAGCCGTGATGTGGGCTCCCCCATTCCGTTATCCTGCCAACTACAACATCGACCCCCTGGTTCTGGCTGGAATCGAGCAGGTTGGGATGGCCATGCAGTCGCGTTTTCTCTTCGAAGACAAACCGGGGGTGACCATGCGGGAAGGGGGTCCCTTCAGCACATGGTGGAATGGAGGGCTGAGAACCACCACATACTTCCACAACATCCTCGGCCTTCTGACTGAGACCCAGGGGAACCCGACTCCCATCCAAATCGGGTTCGTTCCCAGTCGGACCCTCCCGAATGGGGACTATCTCCGCCCCATCGAGCCACAGGAGTGGCACTTCCGGCAGTCCGTCGACTATTCGGTCACGGCCAACAAGGCCGTCTTGGACTTTGCTTCGAGGAATCGGGAACAACTCCTCCTCAATATCTGGAAAGCCGCCACCAACCAGATCCGGCGG
>CBDUAX010000076.1:0-11990 GCA_965365235.1 uncultured bacterium | reverse complement strand
AATGAGGGAGGACCCGGAAGGAAAGCGGGGCTACCCCGGAGGTCGGGAGGACCCAGAAGGAAAGCGGGGTTACCCCTCAGGTGGCGTATGGTGGCAAGCCACCAGGTGCGGCTTCCCCCTGCCCCCCAAATCCCCAAACTCCGGGTCTTCTCGTGAACAGACCTCGGTGGCCAGCGGACCACGAGTGTGAAAGCGACATCCCGGGGGAGGGTCGGCGGGGCTCGGGATATCCCCTGCCAGGGCCGTCCTCCTCCGCTTTGCCTCCCCCGGGGGATCCGGGACGGGGATCGCCTCGATGAGAGCCTTCGTATAGGGATGGAGGGGCCTTTTGAATACTTCTTCCCGGGTGCTCAACTCCACGATCCTACCCAGGTACATCACCGCTACCCGGTCGCTGATATGGCGAACCATGGAGAGGTCGTGAGCGATAAAGAGGTAGGTAAGCCCCAGTTCTCTCTTCAGCTCACCCAGGAGGTTCACGATCTGGGCCTGGATGGAGACATCCAGGGCGGAGATGGGTTCGTCAGCCACAACGAAGCGGGGACTCGTGGCCAGGGCCCGAGCGATCCCGATACGCTGAAGCTGGCCCCCTGAGAACTCATGGGGGAACCGGTGGACCAGATGGGCGCCCAGGCCCACCATCTCCAAAAGGTCCCGGACTCTCCTTCTTCTGCTTTGGGGATCACCGATCCCATGGATATCCAGAGGTTCTCTGAGAGCCCGACCCACGGGGATCCTCGGATTCAGAGAGGCATGCGGATCCTGAAAGACCATCTGCATCTGACGCCTGGTGGCCCGCATCGCAGCGGGGCCCAGGGAGGTGAGAGAGATGTCCCGGAAGGTGGTTTCCCCGGAAGTGGGTCTCTCCAGGTGCAGAAGTGCCCTTCCGGTGGTGGATTTCCCGGAGCCACTCTCGCCTACCAGGCCCAGGGTTTCTCCCTCCTTCACTTCGAAGGTGACACCGTCCACCGCTCGGACAGCCCCGACCTGTCGCCTCAGCAGCCCACGATGGATTGGGAAGTGCACTTTCAGATCCTGGACCCGGACGAGAACCTTACCCTCCCCCGGGCGATCCCGGGTGTCGTCACCGTCACCCTCGGGACCCAGACTTCCCTTTTGGAACTGGCGTTCTCCCTTCATGAGTCCCCTCCCGGTCCCTGATCCTCGCTACGCCAACAGGCCACCCGGTGGCCGGGATCGATCTCCGACAGCGTCGGCCGTTCTTCTTGGCATCGAGGGACGGCCAGCGGACAGCGTTCTTGAAAGGGACAGCTGGAAAAATCCCGGCGCATGTCAGGGGGATTGCCCTGGATGGCTTCCAACGGCCCCTGGTCGGGGGCGTCAATCCGGGGCATGGACCGCAGGAGACCTCGGGTATATGGGTGCCGAGGATCGGCATAGAGATCCCCCACCCCAGCTTCCTCTACGACATACCCGGCGTACATGACGAGCACCCGGTCCGCCAACCCCGCGACCAAGGCCAGATCGTGGGTGATCCAGATGATGGCCATGCCCAACTGATCCTGGAGTTTCTTCACCAACTCGACGATCTGGGCCTGGATGGTCACATCCAGTGCCGTCGTCGGTTCGTCGGCGATGAGCACCGAGGGCCCACAGGAAAGGGCCATCGCAATCATTACCCGCTGCCGTTGCCCGCCGGATAGCTGATGGGGGAAGTCCGCCAACCGTTCCCCGGGTTTGGGAATCCCCACGAGATCCAGCATCTCAACCGCCCTCGACTCCGCCTCCCTTCGCCCCAACCCCAGGTGTCTCTTCACCCCTTCGATGAGTTGGAAGCCCACGGTGAGGACAGGGTTGAGTGAGGTCATGGGATCCTGAAAGACCATGGCGATCTCCCGGCCCCTCACGCTCCGCCATTCTTTGGGAGAAAGCTTCAGGAGGTCCCGGCCCCTGAGGAGCACCTCTCCGCCCAGGATGCGGCCGGGAGGTTGAGGCACCAGCCCCATCACCGAGAGGGCACCCACCGTCTTCCCGGAACCGCTCTCGCCCACGATGGCCAGGGCCTCACCAGCGGCCAACGAATAGGAGACCCCTTTCACCGCCCGGACCACACCCTGATCCGTATCGAACTGGGTGACCAACTCCCTGACCTCCAGGAGCGATGGGGCGGGGGAAAGGCCTGGACGGCTCATGTCCTCCCGTCCCGTGACGTGGGATCCAGGGCATCCTGGAGGCCATCGCCGATGAAATTCACCGAGAGGACCACCAGGAGGATGGCCAGACCCGGGAAGATGGTGAGCCATGGCTTGGTGGCCATGGTGGACTGGGCATCCATCAGCATGTTCCCCCAGGTGGGGGTAGGGGGTTGGACACCCAGTCCCAGGAAGCTGAGGGAGGACTCCAGGATGATGGCATTCCCAACGGCCAGGGTGGCGCCCACGACAATAGGACCGATCGCGTTGGGAAGGATGTGCCGGACGATCAGCCTCAGGTTCGTGGCCCCCAGGCCCCGGGCTGCTTCCACATAGGTCCGCTCCTTGATGGCCAGGACCTCCCCACGGACCACCCGGGCCGTTGCCATCCAACTGAGAAGACCGATGATGAGAGCCATGGAGGAGACCACGGCCTGGGAGTAGGAGCTCAGGACGATGAGGAGCGGTAAGGTAGGAATGGAATACACCACATCGGTCAGCCGCATGAGGAGGTTGTCGGTCCTTCCCCCGTAGAAACCTGCCGTCGCTCCGATGAGTGAGCCCAGGCCTGTGCCGATGAGTGCCGCGAGGATCCCGATGGCGATGGAGATTCGGCCACCGAACAGCACACGGGTGAAAAGGTCCCGGCCCAGGTCGTCCGTTCCCATCCAGTGACTCCAGGACGGAGCCTGTCGGATGCTCCCAAGGTCGATTGCGTCGAAGGAGTAGGGGGCGATGAGGGGTGCAGCCATACACACGATCGTCAAAGCCGAAACGATTCCGAATGAGACCAAAGCCAGCTTGTGCTTCCGAAGCTGACGCCACACCGGAGAACCAGGCCGGTCACTCATAGCGGATCCTGGGATCCAGGATCCCATAGAGGATGTCCGCCACCAGGTTGAAAACCACCACCATGATGGACCCCATCATCAGGATGCCCATCAGGAGAGGATAGTCCCGGGCGAACATGGCCTGAACGAACATCCGTCCGATTCCCGGCCAGGCGAAGACCGTTTCGGTGATGACGGCTCCAGAAAAGAGGGCAGCCAGGTTCAGTGCCATGATGGAGATCAGGGGGATCAGGGCATTCCTGAGGCCGTGGACGCCCACCACCGCCGCCTCCGGCAGGCCCTTGGCCCTGGCCGTCCGCACATAGTCGGCCTTCAGGACCCCCAACAGGCTGGACCTCAAGTACCTGGACCATCCTGCGACGTATCGGAAAGAGAGGACCACGGCCGGAAGGATCAGATGCAGAAGGTGGTCGCCCAAGGAAGACGCGCCCACCGTCTCGGTGCCCGCCACCGGAAGCCACCCCAGCTTCACGGAAAAAACCAACTGGAGAATGAGGGCGAACCAGAACACCGGCATGGCGATGCCGACGAACGAGAGTCCAGTACCGAAGTAGTCGAAGAGGCTGTACTGCCTGATGGCGCTGAAGACGCCCAACCCGAGGGCGAGGACCATCGCCAGCAGGAAGGCCGAGGCCATGAGCTCCACCGTAGCCGGGAGGCGCTCAAGGATCATCTCCGCCACGGGACGGGTGGTCGAAAAGCTGATGCCCAGGTCCCCCGAAAGAGCGGCCCCCAGCCATCGCACGTACTGGATGTGGACCGGCTGATCGACGCCAAGCCGTTCTCGATAGGCCTCGATGACCTGGGGATCGATGAATCGACCCGACTCGAGAAGGGCGCCTTCCGGGCCTCCAGGTGCTGCTTGGATGACCGCAAAAAGGACCACTGAGATCCCGAAGACCAACGGGACCATCTGGAGAATCCGTCGTCCGATGTAGGGGATCACCGGAGGGTCCACTCCCAGAGATTCCAGAAGCTCCCGAAGTTGGTGCCGCTACCGCGGTAACCGCCGATGCGAGCGCTCACCATCTCCGGAACCACATTGTAGTAGATGGGCAGGACCCTGTGGGTTTCCGCGAGAAGAGCCTGGGCCTCATCCAGGAGTGGCTTACGTTCGGAGAAGCTGAAGGTCCGGTCCGACCGCTCCATGGCCACGTCGAGCTCCGGGTGGCAAAGACCCGTCATGTTGTTGGGTCCCCCGCACGAATAGAGGCCAGTGAAGCTTGGATCCGCAGGAAGGAACCATGCGCTGACGATGCCTTCCCACTCCCCGCTCCTCCACTTCTGGGTCCAGGCCGCACTCTCCAGCGTCTCGAAGGAAACCTCAACGCCCACATCTTTCAGCTGCGCCTGAATGACCTGGGCGATGGCGATACGGTCGGCAGATCCTGCCCGATTAAGCATCACGAAGGAGAACCGCTCACCATCCCTCACCCTCACCCCGTCGGGGCCGGGTACCCAACCCGATTCGTCCAGCATTCGCCGGGCCAGCTCCGGGTCGAAGGTGGGGCCCTCGACGTCGGGGTTGTGATAAGGGCTGGTAGGGTTAATGGGCGTGTTGGCAATGGTCACCGTGCCCAACATCAGCTGGTCGGCGATGGCCTGCCGGTCGATGGCGTGGAAGAGGGCCTCCCGAACGGCAGTTTCACTGAAAAGCCTTCGACCGCGCTCGGTATTGATACTCAGATCGAAGTGCATGAAGGTGTTGGAGCTCACCAGGTGGATGTCATACCCCTCTACCCCCTCCACCTCCATCACCTGCGTCGGGTCCAGGCGGGCATAGACTTCGACCACCTGCGTGGGCTCGATCCTACCGAAGTGGTATTGGCCGGCCCTCATGGCATTCAGGCGAGTGTTGGAATCAGGGATGAAGGACCAGACAATCTCGTCGATCCGGGGGTATTCGCGCCCCCGCCAATAGTTCTCGTTCCGGGTTACCCGGATGTACTCCCCCGACTTCCACTCCACGAATCTGAAGGGCCCCGTGCCGATGGTCTCGGACCCCCGGTTGTACGGCACATAGTTGACGATTTCTTGGACGGTTTTTCCACCGAGGATGTGCTCGGGAAGGATGGCTTCGAAGAGGCCGGCGTAGTAGCCATACACGCCGTCCCAACGGAATACAACCGTGTGCTCGTCGGGCATAGAGCAGTCGACAATCCCCAGGTACTCGTGCCTGTTGTAGGTCTGGGAGCCTTCTCCCGTGACGAAACTCCAGGTGAAACAGACGTCCTCGCTGGTGAAGGCCTCCCCGTCATGCCACAGGACCCCCTCGTGGAGCTCCCAGGTCATGTCGACGGTGCCATCGTCATTCACAAGAATGAGGCCGTTCTCCAATGTGGGAATCTCTTTGGCCAACACGGGGACGTACTCGTTGTCCTCGTTCGCAGTCACGAGCCCTTCCACCATCGAAAAGGCGATATCCACCAGGTTCTGGCTGGTGAAAGCATTCAGAACATCAATCTCCCGCTCGTAGGCCACTCGAAGGATCTTCCGGCCATCCGGGCTTTCCAGCCTTGCACCGCCGCCCGCGCCCGTTTCCCCACCGCATCCCACCAGGCACAGGAAGGCGAGGACGGTCAGAGCGCCGAGGTTCGGAAAGAAGGATCCCGCCTTCGTCGAAGGAAAAAGCCGCCGCAGTCCAGGACCAAAAGATCGTATCAAGAGAACATCTCCACCGTCGTGTTCGAGTGCATCCGGCCATAGAGGAACCGGAGGAAGTCGGGGCGCCGGATCATCGGAATGGCCCGCCAAGCGGGAGCCACGACCTGCTCACCCCACCAGTAAGACCAGATAAGGACTGCTCGGGATGGAGCCGAGATAAAAGCCATTCGGTTCTCCACCCACCCCTCTCCTCCCACCAGGCTCTGGCCCCTCAGCCAATCCAGGACTTCCCCCTCCGGGTGACGCAAGGCATGGAGCCGCCATGCCGCTCCCGTTCCGATCCCCGCTCGGTGCCGGTTCAGGAGGGCCAGCACCCGGTCGTCAGGAGAAGAGGTCCATTCGATCATCTCCAACCCGGCGTCGGCGATTCCTTCGAAAACGCAGGAGCTGGCGCTGTTCACCACCGAGAGGAGGTTGTCCGCCGGGGCCAAGCCTTTCCGGTATTGGGTCTCCCGGAGCTTGAATTGGGCGTAGTGGCCGGGGTACCCCTCATGAACCGCCAGGTGCTTGAGACCGGGTAGGGTCAAAGTGGGATCGATGTTCAGCTCGATGGTCCGATTCAGATAGTCACACCGAGCATTGAACGCCACCCCGGAAACGCAGGACACCTTCATGCCGTCCGACTTCTCAGCGGGAATTTTCAGGAGCCGCTCCTCCGTCCGGTCCCAGGCCTGGTCCAGAAGACCGGTGAGCGTGCCTTCCACCCCGTCAGGTGGCACTCGATTCTTCTCTTCCCACGAGGAACATTGGGCCCGGAGATCTCCGCGGTAACCCAACCCGGTCAGCAACTCCCGGATCTGGTTGCACAGATGGTCGAGGTCTGCTTGGGGAGCCGGGGCCACCGGGACGTGGAGGAACCGCCCGAGCTGGGAGTCGAAGGAGAGATCTCGATCCTGCCACTCGATGAACGCGAGAGTAGAGTGGATCAGCTGACGGTAGTAGGCCCTCCGGTCCGGCTCGGCGAGCTCCACCACCCTTCCGCCCAACTCCTCCCACCAGGCTCCAGCCTCCGGGTAGGAACGGAATGGCTCGGCTCTCAATTCCCCGGGGGCCGACATGTCTACCACGACCAATCCTCCGTCCTGGGGACTTTCGGCCCGGTACAGGGCGTCTATGCCAAGAAGGCCTTCCGCTATATGCTTCCCGAAGATTTGTGTGTGGTCGCAAATCACCTTCTGATCTCCCTGGAGGGCGCTCCCCGGAAGGTAGAGGATCCCTCGCCGGTTCGCCCCCCTCGCTTTCAAGCCTTTCCTTCGCCCCTCCGACCCATCCTCGCACGGGACTCGCGAGGCACCCCAACCAGGCTCTAGTTTCCGGCCGGTGGGCCCCTGTAGTGAGGGATGAACCCGGAGGAATCCGATGAAACGGCCCTTTTGTCTACTGACCCTGATGGTGGCCCTAACCCCCGGGGTTCTCTCTCCTCAGAGCCCCGATGCCAACCTGCGGTTGATGACCTTCAACATCCGCTATGGGTCGGCCGACGATGGCCCCAACTCATGGCCGAACCGTCGGAAACTCGTAGGGGACATTATCGATCAGCATTCACCCGACGTGCTGGCAATCCAGGAGGGCCTGGCCTTCCAACTCGAAGACCTCGCCGAAGTCCTGGACGGCTACCGGAAGTTGGGCCAGCATCGGGACGGGGGGTTGGAGGGTGAGTTCTCGGGTCTCTATGTGGAGGAGAGCCGAGTTGGGGTGATTCGGTGGGGAGAGTTCTGGTTGTCTCCTACCCCCCATGCCCAGGGCTCGAAGGGTTGGGACGCGGCGCTGCCGCGGATGGCGGTATGGGCCGACGTCGAAAACCGGGCTTCCGGTGATACGATCAGGGTTTATGGGACACACTTCGACCATCAGGGGGAAACCGCTCGACTGGAAAGTGCACGTCTCATCTCCAGGCACGCCGAGGACGGGCCTCCCGCCGTGGTTTTGGGTGACCTGAATGCCGGTGAACGCTCCAATCCCCTGGGCGTCTTTTTCCAACACGGCTTCGAGTCGGCGTTTCTCAAGCTCCACCCGGCGTCCGAGACCGGGACGTTCAATGGGTTTCAGGATCCCTCAGGGGGAGATCGAATCGATCACATCCTCCTTGGGCCCGGGCTCGAGCCACGCCGAGCCGAGATCATCGGTGGACCCGTGAACGGAGTGTGGCCCTCGGATCATTTCCCGGTGGTGGTGGTCATCGCCTGGGCGACGAGGGACACCGGGACGGAGCCGTACGAAAGAAACTCGTCGTGGAAGTCCCGGAGGGTGAAGGCTGGGCCCCGGTGGGCCGAGATCTCCTTCCGGAGTTCATGGATGGCGTCGGTCCCGAGGAGATAGATGACCGCTGCCCCGGGGAACATAGAGTTCTTCACGGCCTCCCCTTCGGCGCCGGCCCGGGCCATGCCGGCATGCTGAACATAGAAGTCCGCCGCCTCTTCCAGCGTCATCCGCCCCAGGTGCATCCGTAGGTCCACGATGGTCCGGGCACACATGCGGGTCCGGCCTTTCTTCTCCGCGAAGGCTTCCAGCGGGGTCAGGCCACCAACCTCCGCCATCAGGTCGGTGGCGTAGCACGCCCACCCCTCGGCCATCGTCCCTCCGCAAAACATGGCGATGCGAGACGCGCAGTCCACGGCGGCGATCTGGCCGACTCGGGAGGGGGAACGGAACGCATGCCAGTTCTGAACGTGATGCCCGATGCTTCCGTGGTGGATCACATGGTTCAGTTTGATGACGCTGTCGTTGTTGTTCTGGAGCAACGCCACCTGACGCTCGCGGGGCATATCCGGCTCGATGGGCGTCACCAGATAGTAGTGGACCCGAGGACGGTTGAAGGCCGCCGGAGACCGATAGAAGAGGAAGTACAGATAGGGAGCCGCCTCCCGGGCCCAAGCCGGTCGGGGCACATAACGGATGGGGAAGTCGGGCCAGGTCAGAAGGCTCTGAGCCTCGGACCGTTCCCTTACGGCATCCCACATCTCCTGGTAGGTGTCGTAGTACCGGTCGACGGTGGGATGGAGGCCGGCGAGACCCGACAACCCCTCAGGAGTGAAGTCCGGGTGTTGGTTTACCCGGGCCGCGGCCTCGGCCAGCTCCGACTCCGCGTATGCCAGGATCTCCTCGGGGGACTGGTTGAAGAAGTGGCCCTCCTTCAGGTACAAGGAAAGGGCTTCCTCTCCGCACGCTACCTGGTTGGAGGGTCTCCGCCGAAGCTCCTTGTCCAGGTGAGTTCGAAAGTCCCGGAAGGCATCTGAAGCCACCCTGGCTTGGGCCCGGAAGCCCTTCGCCGTCCCCTGACTCACGCCGGCGGTCCTCGCTTCGGCCAGGAGCGACTCGATCCCGGATTCGAGGAATGCCAGGGCACCGGTGCACTCCCGGATGGCCCGTTCGGTCCAGGCTACGGGCGCGCTACGGACGTTTTCTCGACCCTGGCCGAGGAGCTCGGGGACCGCGGACATTCTCGCGGTGGCCGCCTGCATCCGGTCCGCCAGAGGGGCAAAGTCTGTCAGGAAAAGGGACATCAGCCCGAAAACGGCCTCCCCCGTGTACAGGCTGGGGTTACCCCGAAAAAAATGATGCGACTCGTGCTCCCAGAGCTGAATCTTCAAGAACCCCTCAGCCAACCGACGGTCCAGCACCTCCCATTGGGATGCCGGTGCTTTCGCCAGGTCGGGCCCCGCCTCGAGTAAACCCTTCATGTCCGCAACCACGTCCCCAACACCGTTCTCGGAAAAGTCAGGAAGACGGGAATCGAATTCGTGGATCCCAATGAAGGTGGCGTTTACGGGCCGGTGCACGTAGTAGGATTGGAAAAAATGGTCCAACCAATCGGTGACGCTTCCCAGCTCTGACCTCGGTGCCAGGTTGTCCATCCGCACCCCATTCCAAAAGCGCATTCGATACCGGAAAACCAAAGGACCGGCCGGGGGCCCCAAGGAGGGGGGTGGAATCTTCCACTCATCGTTCCCATGGGGACAGCCCGTTCCGGGAGTGGAAAGTCCGAGGGTGGAGAGGGCACTGCAAGTGGAAGGGAGATTGGTCGAGGCTGAAACCGAATCAAATTCGGATTCGTATTCTCCTCCATGACGACATCAAATCAGAGTTCCGGTGCCTCAACCTGGCGACGTTCTCCCTCCCAGGGCCGAAGCAGAGATGTGGAGAGGAGGCTGGCCCGGGCCGCACGGGAGCTGCTGGCTGACCGATCCTACCCCGAGATCCGGGTAGATGAGGTCGCACGCAAGGCCGGAGTCTCGGTCGGTGGGTTTTATGGGAGGTTCCGAGGGAAAAGCGCGCTGCTCCACCTAGCCGATATCGACTTCCTGGACGCGTGTCAGGAGGCGTTCGACCTGGAGGTTCCGGAAGATACGGTCGGCACCCCTGAGGAGATCCTCCATCGGTTCGTAACCGTCATGGTCGGCCAATTCCGGGAGCACCGGAAGGCGATTCTCCAGGCCATGCAGTTTGCCGGTGAGAAAGATGCTGCCGGGTTCCGAGAACGGGCCCGGCTCTTCAACGACCATGTACATGGGCGCTTGAGGCGGCTTCTCGGAAAATGTCTTCCGTTCATTCGACATCCCGAACCGGAAACGGCCATCAACCTCACGATCTTCTTTTCCTCGTCAGCCGCCAGGGACGCCATCCTGCGGAACGCTCTGGACGCCTACCCCGTCGACCTCTCTGAAACGGAATTGGTGACGGAGATCGTCCGGGCTGGCACCCGATACCTCACTGGAAACGGCTCATGATCCCCGTTCTATCGCTCCTTTTGACACTCGCCGGAGGAAGCCTGGCCGGCATACCATCGGTCCCGAATGGCCCTGCCACGGGGGCGGTCTCTCCCCTTCGGCTGCCTGGAACCGTCCGTCCCGTACAGGCCATGGACTCTGCCGGTCTCGAAGTGATCCCGGACTCCTTGGTCCTTCAACTCATGCAGGAGCACTCGGTTCCCGGGCTGGCCCTGGCGGTGGTACGTGGGGAATCCACCGAGCTGTTCGGATGGGGGTATGCTTCCCTGGACCCGGCGGACCGAGTCACCCCCGATACGCCCTTCCGCGTCGCCTCGGTAGCCAAGACGCTTGTGGCGGCCACCGTCCTCCTCGAGGCCGAATCGAGGGAGATCGACCTACACTCCGATGTGGAACCCCTCATCGGGTTTCCCCTGACGGGAGACTTTGACCAGCCGGTGACCCTCCATCACCTCTTGACCCATACGGGTGGGTTCGACGAGCGAATGGTGGGGTATGCTGCCCGGACGCTCGAGGACATGAGGCCCCTGGGGGAGTACCTATCGGACCGGATGCCGGAACGAGGCTGGCCCCCCGGAGAAATCGTGGCCTATTCCAATCATGGGATGTCCCTGGCGGCCTTTGCCGTGGAGCGGATAGCCGGTCGTTCGTTCGCGGAGGTGGCAAGGACGGCCCTCTTCGGCCCCCTGGGGATGAGGTCCACGACCTTTGTCGAAACGGGCGGGGAGATCCCGGCCTCAGCCGCACAAGCTCTCCAGTGCACCGAACCGGACCTTTGTCAGGTGAGGCCCCATCTCCTTTCCCACACCTATCCGGCCGGTCTCCTCTTCTCCACGGCCAGGGACATGGGGCTCTTCCTGGATGCCGTTCTGAACGCCGGGGGGGACACTGGCGGCCTGGGCGACCTCCTCCCGGAGCGCTTCACCCACGACCCTCGCATTCCGGGGATGTCGTACGGGCTCTTCAACCAGTCCTATTCCGGACGCCCGGTCCTGGCCCACTCTGGATCTGCGGGTGGGTACTGGGCGCTCCTTCTGATGATCCCTGACCAGGACCTGGGTTTCTTTTTTGCCGCCAACGGTGGCGACTCGGGCTTCGGGTCCGCCCTTCGAGAGATCCTCCTTCAGAGGTACCTGGAGGAAGACCGGATCCAGTCCGCAGACCTCTACCGGGCCGAGGACCCGTCAATCCGGGCCGGCTCCTACGAGCTCGCCCGCTACTCCCACCGAACCATCGAGCGTCTCCCCCAACTCTTCTACAACTCCATCACGCTACGAGCGGCAGGGGATACTCTTTTCGTATTCAGCGGCGGGTCCGCTGGAGCGTACCTGCAGGTCGGAGACTCCCTCTATCAGGCGGTGGCCGGAGAGGATCTCCTGGCATTCGGCGAACGCCGTGGCATCTCCTATCTATTCCGCTCCAGTGACGTCTACGGTGCAAAGCTTCCGGCGGCGTACGAACGCAGGCCCCGTTTCGGATCCTCCTACTTCCTGAACGAATACGTGTCCTGGCTGATGGCCGTACCGCTGATGGTCATGGTCCTTCTCTGGCCGATGGTGGGTGGAATCAGCCGGGCCTATCGGAAACGGCGGGGG
>CBDUAX010000075.1:0-12077 GCA_965365235.1 uncultured bacterium | reverse complement strand
TCCATTGGTATCCAGTCGTTTCTTTCCCTGGTTTTCCTGCCGAAATGTTTCCGATTCCCCTTCCCAAGACGGCGAAGAGAGGGGGTTTTGTTTCAGATGACGGTGAGATGATAGGGCTGGGAAAGGTGGGTGATGGTGTGACTTCAAGTTGGGTTCACACGCGGGCAACACGGCGGCTCCACCGAAAACGCCGACCACGATTCAGAGCCCGCTCCAAAGAGCCTTGGAGGGTTCCCATGAAGAAGATCTTCACCATCGCGCTGACGGTGACCGCACTGACTTTGACCACGGCCCACGACTCCAGGGCCCAGAACCTCTCGGTGGGCCTCAAGGGAGGAGTGAACAAGAGCGAAGCCACCTTGCCCCTGGCGTCGGTGGTTGACCGCGGCCGGGCCACCGGATTCCATGCCGGTGCCTTCCTGGCTCTTCAGCTCAGCCCTCTGATGGAGATCCAGATAGAGGCCCTCTATACGGAAAAAGGGCTGGCCGGGGCACGAACCGATGGAAACCTGAGCTATGAGCTCGAGGGTGGATACGTTGAGATCCCTGTCCTGGCCAAGATCCGGGCCCCCTGGGCGCAGGATGGTGCCGTGGCTCCTTATGCCTTCGCTGGACCCAGTGTCGCCTTCGAGGTGAACTGTCAGCTCCGCGGGCACGATGGGCCCACCATCCTGAACTACCAGTGCGACGGCCCCCCGGTCCATTTCGACCAGCGGAAGAAGTTCGATTACGGCCTGATGATGGGCGTCGGGGCTGAGGTTGGGACCCGGCTGGGACGGCTGATGATGGATCTGACCTACGACTGGGGGATTCGGGACCTGGCCGATTCCCCCGACATCCCCGGTGAGGTACGCCATGGAGCCTTCATGGTCTCTATTGGGTTCGCGACCACGCGCGGCCGCTAGGTAGGGACCCTCCTGGCGCGGTGCGGTGGGGGGCAAATGGGGGAGGAATCTCAACGAAGACCGGCGGCCTCTTCGTCCTCCCTGGCCCTCTGCCGCATCGACGCCACCGCCTCGTTCATTCCCGAAAGAACCGCCCTGAACCGGGCATCGGATCTCAAAGGATCCAGGAGCGGATCCAGCTCCGACACCCGCGCCCAACGCCACCCCTCCTCATAGCCCCGTTCGAGCCAGACGATGGCTTCCTCCGACCGTCCTTCGGCAGCCAAAACACACCCCATCTCCCACGGCAATCGGGGGTCTTCGCTTCCGGCTTCCATGAGTTCAAAAACATCTTGCCTGGCTTGGTTCAGAAACAGCTGAGCCTCTTCCGCCTCACCCCTCTGGAGGAGAGCGAAGCCAAGGGTCGTTGCCGGCAAGTGCCAAGGGGGGATTCCCCCACCCGGGGTGAGGGAGAGCGCGTCACGGGAATACCGCTCGGTCTTCTCCCAATCCCGAGCAAAGAGCGCCAGCTCCGCCGCGAACTGACGACGCGCCGGAGCGTCGGGGTCCATCTCGATGATCTGTTCGGAGATCCTCACCCCCTCGGGCGAATCTCCTCGAGCGCTAGCGATGAAAGCCAAGGCCTGATAGGCGTGGGCGAGCTCCGGGTTGTCGTCGATGACGCCTCGAGCCCAGGCCTCTGCAAAACTCCAATCCTCCAGCGCCAGGTAGTTCCACGCCAAGTTTGCCCGTGCCAGGGCGTGAGTCGGACTGACCTGGAGTGCTCTTCGGGTCCAGAGCAAAGACTCATCCAGCGCCCCGAAGCGCAAAAGGATCACGCCGACATTGGCTGCAGCCGCCGAATTGTTCGGATCGAACCGCAACGCTTCCATGTAGGCGTCCAGCCCGGGCCGGTAGGAGCCCATGGCGGTAAAGGCCAGCCCCAGTGCCTGATGTCCCTGGCTCTGGTTGGGATCCAACTCGATGCTTCGCCGGGCCGCTGCCAGGGCGGAGTCGGACCAGTTCGGCCCGAACCCAAAACCCAGGACCCCCTGGCTGTATGCCCCGGAGAGGCTCGCCCAGGCCAACGAGAAGCCCGGATCCAACGCCAAAGCCTGACGGTAGAGCTGGATGGCCTCGGCGTTTTCTTCAGCCTGGTACTGAAGGTGTCGCTGTCTCCCCCTCAGGTAGAGTTCGAAGGCCTGAAGGTTCTCCGTTGGGAGGGTGGCAATACGGCCTCTTTCCGAGGGCGTCAGGGTAGCCCGGAGGCGTTCCGCGATCCTCAGTGAGACCTCGGTCTGGACTTCGAAGAGGTTCTCTACTGAAAGTGCACGGTCGTAACTCTCACCCCAGAGGTGTGCATCCGTCTCCCCGTCGATGAGCTGGGCTGTAAACCGGACCACTTCTCCAGCCTTTTGGATGCTGCCCTCCAGGACAGCGCTGACATTGAGTTGGCGTGCGATTTCGGGGGTAGGCAGTCGGTGGTCCCGGAACCCCATGACCGAGCCCCGGGAAATGACGATAAGCCCTGAGATTTTGGACAGCTGAGTGATGAGTTCCTCGTGGAGCCCATCGGCCAGATAGGCATCGTCCGGATTGGGGCTGATGTTGTCGAATGGGAGCACCGCAACGGAGGGAAGGGGCCTGGCGTTATCCGTCGCACTGTAGGACGCACGCAGAATCTTCCCCTGGAGGAGAGATGGGGCTCGGTCGGGACCCGCCAACATGGCAAGCCCCATCCCCAGTGTCCCCAGGATTATCGCCAGGACAAGCGCTCTGTACCTCCGGACCCCCCGGCCCTCTCGTCTCGACTGGAACCAGGCGGCGGCCACCGCAAGCGGGAAACCAAGGAAGAGGAGTGAGGTCAGCCCTCGCTGGAAGTCTCGGGACAGCCCCCAGGGGTCCGCCAAGACCTCCATGGCCTGAAGGACGAACCACGCTCCGGCCAGGTAGGTGACCGGCCAGTGCACCAAGGGACTCTCAACCAGCTCCCGGAAGGGAGAGCCGCTGGTCTCTTCCTGGACCGGGGCTGGGGTTGGTTTTGGTCTTGGGCTGTCGCCAGACGCTGGAGCGGCTTCCTGGCTTGAGCGGTCGGCGGCGGCGGTTGGCTCCTGGCTCGAGCGCCTGCCCGACGCGAGGGTTGTTTCCGGCCCTGTTCCATCGCCGGCCGGGGGCGTTTCCCGAGGCGCTCCGGTTTGCCTCCGAAGGTCCTCGGCGAGCCGGATGACAGCCGGGTCCGGTTCGGCGCCCAGCTCTTCCTTCAATAGCGTGGTGTAGATTCCCGCGTGCTGTATCGCCTCGGCCCTGCTTCCCGCGGCGTTCAAGGCGGCCATGAGAGAGGTGGCCGTGATGGCGTTGAAGGGATCCAGGGCTGCCAGCTTTCGCCACCATCCCACCGCGGCTCGCCACTCCCCTTCAGCCTGGGCTTTGGTAGCGAGATTTTGAAGGGTGTCTGCATAGGCTCGGTTGAACCGATCCCTCTCTCCATCGGCCCAGTGTTCGAACTCAGGGGCATCCTTCAAATGGACTCCGTCCAACAACGGCCCGAGGAAGAGTTCCACCGCTTGCTCGTGCCGACCCTCTTTCACGGCCGCAAGGAACTGAAGTGCGTCCACCGCCACCAGGCTTCCGTTCAGGGCCAGGTCATCTCCCCTCACCTCCACCGCGTCTTCCCCCAGCTCTTTCCGCACCATGTAGAGGGCGTTCGAGAGGGCATGGCGAGCCTTCTCGGAGTCTGTTTCAGGCCAGAGAACGGCCAGGAGCTTGTCTCGGCTCGTGAAACCGGCGGGAGAGAGGGCCAGGAGAGAGAGGAGGGCGAGGCGTTGCCGCTGGGCCACCGCTCCAGTCAGTGGCCCATGGGGTCCTTCCAGGGAAGCACCACCCAGGAGTCGGAGTCTGAACATGTAGCTCCAGGCGGGGCGGCATTGCCCGTCGCGCCTCTGGAAGATTCCCCTCCTCCCTGGATCGGGCAAGGAAAGGGGTTGGATGGATTTCCCGGTAGAGTGGGAGCCAGGCCACAAGGGAGTTCCCAGGCAGCCTCCGGCGAGTGGGGCTTTGACCAGAAGGAAATCTCCCTACATTCGAGGTTATCACAGCATAAACAGCGTGACTCGGAGGACAAAGATGAAGGTCCGGATCTCTCTTTTTGTGACTCTGGTCCTGGCACTGGGTTTTCCGGCCATGGCCGTGGCCCAGGGACAGCTAACCCCCTACGACGTCGTGATGATGAAGAGCGTGTCCGGGGTGTATCCCAGTCCCGACGGGAGCGAGATCGCTTTCACCCGTTCGGAGCCCCGGGGCCCGGAAGACGGAGTC
The DNA here is from genome assembly GCA_965365235.1 of uncultured bacterium. Classification (GTDB taxonomy): domain Bacteria; phylum Gemmatimonadota; class Gemmatimonadetes; order Longimicrobiales; family Gaopeijiaceae; genus CBDUAX01. The sequence goes on along the minus strand of CBDUAX010000075.1, from coordinate 7,878 downwards.
GGTGGCGGATACACTACTCTGCACCTGTTGGGGGGAGACCATGGGCCCCGCCCCCTGGTAACGGGGAAGAGGAGTGTCGGCGCGGTGGCTTGGCACCCCGGGGGTGGGATGATCACCTTCCTCGACCGCCGGTCCGGAGATTCTGGCCGGCAGCTTTATGCTCTGTCCATGGCCGGCGGGGAAGCCCACCGGGTTTTCGAGACCGAGCACAACATCGGCCTGTATCGGTGGCGGCCCGATGGTAGGGCGGTTGCCTTCACCGCGACCCTCCCTACCCCCTCTGACAGGGCGGACGCCCGGGCCGCCGGGTTCCGCCAGAGGGTCTACGACGAAGACTGGGACCCCATCGGCCTCTTCGTCTGGGATCACGACTCTGGTGAAATAGAGCAGTTTGAGATACCCGGAAGCGTGTTCGGGATGGAGTGGTCCCCTGAAGGGTCCCGGCTGGTCCTGGCCATCGCACCCCGTCCCCTCACCGACGATGGGATGATGTTCAAACGGCTGCATCTGTTGGATGTGGCCAGCGGGACCGTTCGGAAGTTGGTGGACAACCCGGGAAAGCTGGGGACCTTCGCTTTCTCCCCCGACGGAGCCTCCATCGTTTACATCGGTGCGGCCGACAAGCGGGATCCCCACGCTGGAATGCTCTATCTGGCAGACGCGACTTCAGGGGCCGTTACCGACCTGACTCCGGGCTGGGAAGGAATGGTCCACTCTTTCGAGTGGATGGACCCGGGAACGATCCGGGCTGTCATTAGCCGGGGGGTGGAGCAGCGGGTCTCGGACTTCGAGGTGAGTTCGAAGCAGTTCAATGACCTTCCAGGTGAGAGATTCGCCTTCGGATCGGTCCACACGGCCGGAAACACCGTGGTGGCCACCCGCTCCGGTCCAGCCCACCCCTCCGAAGTCTATCTCCTTGAAGGGACTGACTGGGTCCGAAAGACCAACAGCAACCCCTGGCTGGACGATGTGGATCTGGGTCGACAGGAGGCATACTCCTTCCGGGCCTCCGATGGCGTGACAGTGGAGGGGGTGTTGATGTGGCCCCTGGACTTCCAGGAGGGAAGGGAATACCCCCTGGTCATCGTGGTCCATGGTGGGCCCGAAAGCCACTACAACAACTCTTGGCTCACCAGCTACAACAGCTGGGGGCAGATCCTGGCTCGGAAGGGCTACTTCGTTTGGTACCCCAACTATCGATCGAGTACCGGGCGGGGCGTCGCGTACGCCAAGAACGACCACGGTGATCTCATGGGGCGGGAATTCGATGACAACCTCGATGCCATCGAGCACTTCGCGGAGATGGGTTGGGTGGACCCTGACCGGGTTGGATTGGGTGGAGGTTCGTATGGCGGGTATGCCGGAGCCTGGGCCGCCACGCGGCACTCCGACGCTTTTGCCGCCGCGGTGGCCTTCGTGCCCATCACCCATGTGGCCACCAAGTGGCTCACCACAGACATCCCCTACGAGTATTTCCTGGTGCACTACGAAGAAGAGTGGCCCCCGGACCAGTGGGACTACCTGGAAGAACGAAGCCCGCTCACCTATGCTGAGGCCTCGCGGACGCCCCTCTTGCTGGCCGGCGGAACCTCTGATCCTCGGGTACACCCTTCCCAGCCCTTCATGCTCTACCGTGCCATCAAAGAAACGACTGAGACGCCGGTGCGGTACGTCCAGTACCCTGGGGAGGGGCACGGAAACCGGCTGAACGTCTATCGATACGATTACCTTCTCAGGACCTTGAGGTGGTTCGAGTACTACCTCCGTCCCGGGAGCCACAGAAACGACCCGCTTCCTCCCCTGGACCTGGACTATGGGGAGTGGGTGAAAGGGAGCTGAAGATGGAACTCACGGTATATCTGGCGGGCGAGATTCACAGCAACTGGCGGGAAGAGATCTTGGAGGGAGCCGAGATGGAGGGCCTCCCCATCGAGTTCCTCTCACCCGTCACCGATCATGGCGCCTCCGATGAGGTGGGGGTCGGCATCCTCGGTTCGGAGGAAAAGGACTTCTGGAAGGACCACAAGGGGGCCAAGATCAACGCCATCCGGACCCGCACGGCGTTGGAGCAGGCGGACCTGGTAGTGGTGAAGTTTGGGGAGAAGTACAGGCAGTGGAATGCCGCCTTCGACGCCGGCTATGCCGCCGCCCTTGGAACCCCGATCATCGTCATTCATCCACCGGAATTCACTCACGCCCTCAAGGAGATCGACGGGGCGGCCCAGGCCGTGGCGGAGAACTCGGCCCAGGTGGTGGCGATCCTGAAGTATGCCACGGTAAAGGAGTAGAGTAGGAGGGGCCCCAGGGCCGAGCCCCGTCAGTCGGTGCAGATGGTGGGATCCGGGACGAGTACGCAGGGAATGATCCGCCTGGGTCGTGGCCCGTTAGGAAGCCATCCTCTTCTCGAAGGGCCTTTGTGGGGCCACCGCCCACTGTCGACAAGCCTCCTCTCCGGGCTTTGAGAAAGCTCTCGCCCCGCCGGTGGAACTTTCCCCCGGTCTCCTCCGTATTCTCCTGTATAATTCCCAAACATAGATAGAAATCCTATATAGGAGCCCCTGTGGCCAGGAAGAAAAATCTCAGCCTCGGATCCGTCATGGTCCTCCATGCTCTGGCCCGAGGATCCGTGTACGGATTCGACATCATGGAGGAAACCGGCCTCACCAGCGGCACCATCTATCCGGCCCTGGATCGTTTGGAAAGGTTGGGTTTCGCCCGCTCCGAATGGGAGGACGCTCGCTTGGCGCAGGCGGAGAAACGCCCCCCCAGAAAGTATTTCCGGATCACGCCGGAGGGAGCCCGGGAGCTCCAATCGGCCCTGGAGCGGCATCGTTCCCTGGCCCGTTTGGACCTGACTTCACACCTGCGGCCTCGAACGCCATGAACACGGTGAAACTCGATCTCCGGACCCAAGCGGTCTGACCCCGATGGCTCGAGCTCCCTCCAGACGGTCAGCCCACGCGGTTCGACTCAGGGTGGCGATGTGGCTGGTAAGGACTGCTTCCACGCTCGCACCCAGAGCGGGAAGCAAAGAGTTGAGGGCCCAATGGGAAGCGGAGCTCCTCTTTCGATGGCAGCGGAAGGAGGAGGATGCGAGGACGGTCTTTCTCTGGTCTTTGGGAGCGTTTCAACATGCCTGGTACCTCTTTCGCACGGAATACACCATGGATCTGATCTGGCAGGATTTGAAGTATGGCCTGAGGGCCCTGGACCGGAGCCGAGGGCTCATCGCTCTGGCGGTCCTTTCTCTGGCCATCGGCATCGGTGCCAACTCGGCCATTTTCAGCGCCGTGGACGTGTTCATGTTGCGCCCCTTGCCCTATCCCGACTCCCATGACCTCAACACGGTATGGGTCACCAACTCCGAGAGGGGTTGGAGTCAGGCCTCGTTCTCCGTCCCGGACTTCCAGGACCTTCGAGACCGGTCCAGCTCCATGGACGTGGCAGCGAGTCGGTGGGGCAGCTTCAGCCTCTCAGGGGATTTCGAAGCCGAACTCCTTCGGGGCCTCTACGTCACGCCGGGGTTTTTTGAGGTCCTCGGAGTAGCACCTGTGCAGGGCAGGGCGTTTTCTCTCGAGGAAGGGACGCCGGGCAACGAGCGAGTGGCCATTCTCGGTCACGGTCTCTGGCAGCGGCGGTTTGGCGGAGATCCTGAACTCCTCGGCTCGTCGATTCTTCTCGATGGAATCTCCCACACGGTTGTGGGAATCATGCCTGAGCGGTTCTGGTATCTCTCCCCAGGTCAAGAAGTGTGGGCTCCACTGGCCGTTTCCGGCGAGGAGCCGCGTGACAGTCATTTCCTCACGGTCTTGGCCAGGAAGAGGCCAGGGTTCACGCGGGACCAGGCCCAGGAAGAGGCTCGCCAGATCGTAGGCCAGATCTCCGCTGAATACCCTGAGACCAGCAGAGGCCACACGGCCATGATGCTCACCCTCCATGAGGAGGTGTTCGACGGAGGGTTCCAGGCGGGAACCAGGATCGCGATGGTGGGGGTGCTGTTCGTGCTTCTCATCGCCTGCGCGAACGTGGCCAACCTCCTCCTGACACACGCCGCCGGCAGGGATCGGGAAGTCGCCCTGAGGGGAGCCTTGGGGGCCGGCCGCAGCCGGATCGTCCGGCAGTTTCTCACCGAGGCCACGGTGGTAGCGGTACTGGGGGGAGTCCTGGGTTTGGGCCTGGCCTTCCTGGGCATCAAGGGCCTCATCTCCATCATGCCCCCGGAATTCCCTCGGACACACGAGATCGGCCTGAGCCCCCGGGTTCTTCTCTACACCGCAGCGATCACCATGATGACGGGGATCCTTTTCGGATTGGCCCCGGCCTTACACTCAAGCAAGACCGATCTCACCGACTCCCTCAAGGAAGGTGGAAGGGGCGGGAGCGGGGCCCGGGGAGGGCGTCTGAGAAAAGGGTTGGTGGTGGGGGAGGTGGCGCTGGCCCTGGTGATGTTGGTCTCCTCCGCCCTCCTGGTGCAGGGTTTCGCCCGGATCCGGCTGGCGGACCTCGGTTTCGATCGTACCGACGTCCTGGCTTTTCGGACCCTTCTTCCGGAGGCCCAGTATCCCGACTCGGCGCTGGTGAACGATTTCCACCTTCGACTGCAGGACCGATTGGATGCCCTCCCCGGAGTGGAGAGTGTGGGAGGGGCTTCGGACCTCCCTCTTCAGGGATACTCGAGGACCTATTATGTCCTGGGAGGCCAGGACTACCAGGACATGAACCAGCGGGCCGTCACTGGTTTCAAGTATGTCCTTCCGGGGTACTTCGAGAGCCTGGACATTCCCCTCCTCCGCGGGCGAGTTTTTTTGGAAGCGGATGGAGCCGGAGCCGCCCCAGTTGTGGTGATCAACCAGACCATGGCTCAACGGCATTGGCCCGATGCCGATCCTGTAGGGGAGCAGTTGATTCTTTCATCCGGCGCCAAAGAAATCGTCGGCGTGGTGGCGGACACGAAGGACGCAGGGGCCGACCAACCCGACCTGGTCACCATCTTCATGCCCTCCCTCCAAAGGGAAGACCGTTTCATGGACTGGGCTGTGGAGGCATCGGTCCCCCTTGCGGGCCTTGTGGCCATGATCCGTACCGAGGTCGGGACGCTGGATCCCAGCGTTCCGGTCTACGACCTCATGACCATGGACGACCTTATCGAGCAGTCCCTGGGGGGCGACCTGATCATGGCAAAGATCATGTCGGTGTTGGCCATCATCGCATTGTGTCTGGCTCTGGGAGGGGTGTATGGAGTCATGGCCTACACGGTCACTCAGCGAACCCGGGAGATGGGGATCCGTCTGTCGTTGGGCGCTCAGCGAGCCAATGTCTTGTCCATGGTGGTCCGCCAAGGCACCACCTTAGCCCTTCTTGGCATCATCATCGGGGTCGGCGTGGGCCTGGGCGTGACTCGAGGGCTGGCCCGATTCCTCTTTGGGGTCAGCCCCTTCGACGCCCTCACCTTCGCGTCTGTCTCCCTGGTTCTTTTTGTCGCTGGCGTGGTGGCGACATTCTTCCCGGCTCGGCGGGCGACCAAGGTGGATCCGGTGGTGGCCCTCAGGACAGACTGAGAGTCCAGAGGGAATACCCTGCTGAGGTGAGGGGTCTGGCACCGAGTCGGTGTCTGGGCCTCTCATCTCTTCTTGTTCCCGTCCTTTGGTAGTCTCTCAGCCCCTACCGCAGTCTTCGTCCCGAAGAATGAGGGCAGGGAAGGATGGGCATCATAGGGGCAGCCCTTCCGTGGGGGAGAACCAAGCGATGCCCGTCGGACGCCTATTTCTCGGAAGTAGCGGCCGATCCACCGTTGAATCGTGTGCTGGAGGAGTTCCGGACGGTGGGGGGGTAGGGCCGGGGAATGAGTGATGGTAGCTGGTGTCTGTGCCGCACAAGGTGGAGGAGCCGGCCCAACGCGTCCCTTTCGGAAATGACGACCGTCGCCACATCTTGCGCTTGAGGACGGGGATTCGGGCCCTGTCCACAGCCTTCCCGGAGCCATGGATGTCCCTGCCTATCTGTAGACTCTCGACAACCGTTGCCCTGACCCTGTTTCTTGGGGGATGTTACACCTTGGCCCCGGTGGAGCCTACAAACTTAATTCCAGGTGAGACTGTGCGCGCCCGTCTCTCCAGGAGTGGTGCAGCTCGGCTGACGGAGGTTTTGGGGAGGAACGACCCCGTTCTTCAGGGAACGGTCCTGGAGCGTGCCTCCGCGGACCTGCTCATCGATGTGCCCGTGGCGACCCGACAGATTGGATTCCGCTATGAGGCTATGGGCCAGAGAGTTCGCCTTGACTTCGCTGAGATCTTGGAGATGGAGCGTCGGGAGCTGGATCGATGGAAAACCACTGGACTGGTCGCCGGCCTGGGAACCGTGGTCGGAGTCATCGCTTGGCAGGTTTTCAGCGGTGACTCAGGCGGAGGAACCGATAACCCCGGAGGGGGAGATGTGTCCGACGCGAATATCCTGAGAATCAACTTCCGGATAGGAAGGTAGGAGCGCGCGCCTTAACCCCCTTCCTTCTCCAGGGGGTTCCCACACCGCTCAGCAGGGGTGTCCGGATCGATCATGACTTGAAATCGTTTCGAAAAGATCCGTACCACCCCGCCGGTACTTCCTGACCCGTGGACCCATGCTCCAGCGGGGCCTCGAAAGATCTCGACTCTGGCCACGCTCCCGGGATCCAGGTTCCCCAGAACGATGTCCGGTTGCTCCATCACCCTGACTCCGTCGAGGATGAAAACGGGCAGGCTGGGGCCCAAAACGCTGTTGTTCCCCCGCATGCTTCTCACCCCTCCCCTCCCCGACACACCGCCAGCCGTGCCGATCATCTGCGGCACGGCATTTTGAAGCACCTGCAACAGATCAGAGGCGCCCGTCGTCCTCAGTTCCTCCTGCGAGATGACCTTCCACGGCGAGCCGGTGAGTCCGGACCGATCTTCCCACTCCATGAGAGTAGACGGAACCGGGGCCAGGTGGGGAGCGATCAGCTTGAACTCCACATACGCCTTCACGCCCTCGTCGACCGCCACCTCCCCAACCGCAACGAAGCATCCTCGACCCACGGCCGCGATGCGGTGGGTCCCAGGAGAGACACCCGGAAACGAAAACCTGCCGTCAGCGTCGGTCTTCAACTCCCGCTCGCTTCCCAGGAAGACCCGGGCGGAGGGATCCGGTTCGCCGGAGCCGGACCGAGTGACCCGACCGGTGATGGAAAGCCGATTCACTTCTTGAGTATCGACTCTTTGAGGGGAGCCCCCCACTACACCGGCAACCGCGCAGATGACCAGGATGGGGAAACGGGACCTCATGGCGCTCCTCCGTCACGGGTAACATATACCGATACCCCAGGGCCAAGGCTGCGTGCCGAAGGCATTTCCGTCGCCATGGCACGGCCCAGGAAGAAGGATTCCTTGCCTGCGTTTTAGGGAAAACCTAGCTTGCCTGCATACCCTTGAGCCAAGATTGCTCTAACACCGGGTGGGGCCCCCAACCCACCCGGTCTTGCTCCCCGGCCGAGAGTTTGAAGCGATTCTCAAGGTCGGCAGCTTGGACCGGGGCTCTCGATTCCCTCCGTGAACAGAGAGGGGGGACAGGGATCCGGCGAGGTGAAACTCCCCTGCCTTGGAGTTGGCCATGGCAACACGTGATCGACGGGCTTTCTTGATCCAGACCGGATCCGCCCTTTCCGGGATTGCCTTTCTCCGCTTTTCCCATGGGGACTGGGCCCTGGGAAGCCACGCCTGGGAACCCGTTGACATCGCCACGCTCGGTCACGCCATCCTCCCTTCAGAGTTGGGGCCAAACGGCATCGATCGGGTATGCGAAGGCTTTCGGACTTGGCTGGCTGAGTTCCCCGACCGTGTCCAGCTGATGAACGGGTGGGGCAGTGCC
>CBDUAX010000074.1:0-12100 GCA_965365235.1 uncultured bacterium | reverse complement strand
TCGAACCGGCGACCTCTGGCTTGCAAAGCCAGCGCTCTCCCAACTGAGCTATGGCCCCGAACTCGCCCCCAATCCTGAGAAAAGAGGGGGCTCTAAGAAGATAGTATCCCGATCGGTTTGTGTGTAGACGAATCAACCGGCCTCATCCCAGGGAGACCAATTCGGCCTATCCCCCTCCACCCCCCTGGGGGTGAGCCACCAGATGCCGGAACCGCAGCGTCCCGGCTCGGTTGTACAGCTCGATGGCCAGAGTATCGGACCAGATGTGGAGGAAACACCATCCACCGTTGGAGAAGGCCGAGAGGGTCTCCGGGGTGTCGTCTACCCGGTAGGCGTTGTCCCGGCCCGCACCCCCACCGCAAACCGCCTGGAGAAGCCCGTCTGAGACTTTCAACAACTCCGTGGAGTGATTGTGGCCTGACAGGTATAGGGAAACCTTGCCTTCGAACCGAGGGGAAAGGATGTCGCGCACGGCTTCGCTCACCCCGTGCCAGCCCCCGGTAACCATGGGATGATGCCCGTAGGCGATCACCCATCGGTCGCCAGGGGCGTCCAGGATCGAATCCACCCACTCCACCTGGACCGGGGTCCGGTCGGAGCCCTGGTTGATCGGGTTGGTGTCCAAGGCCAGGAAACGAACCGTGTCACCGGAGGGAAGCGGTTCGCGAAACGAATAGAACTCCCCGGGCATGTTCCACTGTGGACTTTGGGCCGAGTAGTCCACCAGGGCCTTCTCGTTTCCTTCGACGTCATGGTTGCCGAGGGCCGGGAAGAATACCAGGTCCTCCCAGAACGGCCCCGAGTACACTTCCTCGAACACCGCCTGCCAAAGAGGGTCGTCAATGCTCTGGACCCCATGGGGATAGAAGTTGTCCCCCACCGTGAGGACGAAGTGGGGAGGTAAGGAATCATGAGTCTCCGCAGCCGCACGAGCGGTTTCTTTCTGCCCGGAGCCTCCCGTGCCAAAATCCCCCAGTACAAGTACCCTGAGAGCGGGCCCAGTTGGGAGGGCTGGGAGGTTGGGAGGGGTCCTCGCAGTCAGGGCGTCGTCAAACCACGGTTTCCGGTACAGACAACTGGTTTGGGTGAAAAGAAAGAGGGAACAGCAGATTAGGAGAGTCCGGCGAGCCAATGATTTTCCCCTGAAATATCGGGTTGATCTCTGTAGACACCGGACCAACATATCCCGAAAGCCACCGAATGAGGAGTTGCAGGTGGATCGTAGCATCCTGGGCTGAGACCGGCCACCACCTTACCTTGCCCAAAACGCATGGTCAGGTGGTGAAGGTCCAGTCCTCCACGGCCGAGGTCGCGAGCGACTCTCGGCCTCCAACTCCGGCCGGGTGATCCATGAATCGCTTCCGCTTCCCGATCCCGTACTCCCCATTCCGGTGGGGGAGCGGGAGCCGCAGCGGGCTGACATCGATCCTGGTCGTCCTTTTTGCCACCTTTCTTTTCACCACCCTCCAGGGTCAGGTGGTCCCCCTACCCGGCCCCGGAAGCAATGCCGTAACCGTGGTGGCCTCCGAGGACTGCGGGTCGAGCCGGCTGTATGCGGCGTTGGCCGGGCGGGGGTATCGAACCCTCTGGACCACACCGATACAGGTCCCGGTGGCGGATCTCGGTACCCTGGGGGGAGGAGGTCTTTCGCCTCTCCGAGTCGGGGGGGGGATGACCACCCAAACGCTACACCTGAGAGGAGCCGACGGACGGCGGTATGTCTTCCGGTCGGTCAGGAAGGAAACGCGCCGAGCGCTGGACGAAGAGTTCTGGGGCACGCCTGTGGAAGGCGTCTATCAGGACCAGCTCTGTTCCTTCCACCCCACAGGCGCCGTCATCGTAGCCAGGTTGCTGGAAGCTGTCGGGGTCCTCCACCCCACCCCCCAGTTCCTTGTCGTCCCCGACGATCCCCGGCTCGGGGAGTTCAGGGAACAGTTCGCCGGAATGCTGGTGCTCTTCGAGGAGCGGCCTGACGACCTGCCCGATGGCCAGGCTGGGTTCGGCGGTTCCCGCCGGATCACTCAGACCGAGGACTTCTTCGACGACCTCGAAGAGCATGCTCATGATCGGATCGACCGGATCGCCCTGTTGAAATCCCGGCTGGTGGATCTCCTCGTGGGGGACCGGGACCGAAGCATCAACAACTACCTCTGGGCCCGTTATGACGAAGGGGACGAAGGACACAGTTGGGAGCCGGTTCCAAGAGACCGAGACCAATCCTTCGTCCGATTCGATGGCACGATCAAGAAGGTCGTCCGATGGTACGACCCGAGGTTGGTGAGCTTCACACATGAAGACTCCGACATCATGGGCCTCACTCGGAACGCATGGGATATCGACCGAAACCTTCTGGTGGGCCTGGACCGAGAGACATGGGACTCCACCGTGAGCGGAGTGAAAGAGGCCATCTCCGACGACGTCATCGCAGAAGCCGTTCGAAGGATGCCGGAGGAGCACATCGATCTGGTGGGAGATGAGCTCGAGGCAACCCTTCGAGGAAGGAGGGATCGCCTTTCACAGGCTGCAGCCGGACTGTATAGGATCGTTTTCCGAGAGGCCGACGTCCACGCATCGGACGAGGACGAAGTGGCCGTACTGACGCGGACGGCCGGGGGGGACCTCCACTTGTCGGTCCACCATAGAGGCCCGGACTCAGAGCCGGAAGGGCCGCCCCATTTCCAACGAACCTTCTCATCGGCGGAAACCAAAGAGCTTCGACTCTACCTCCACGGGGGGGACGATCTGGCAAGAATAGAGGGCGCCTTCGATTCGCCCATTCTAGTCCGGATCGTGGGTGGAGGAGGCGACGATGAGCTCTCCGACACCTCCGGAACGGGAAACTCTCTTTTCTATGACGACGGTGGAGACACTCGGGTTGGCGGATCCGGGACCAAGCTGGTTCGGAAGAACGCCCCACGCCCCTACACCTGGTGGGTGAACAGTGAGAGGGAACTGGATTTCGGGAGCAGGAGTTGGCCCCAGTTCAGCGTGAGCTACGACTCCGACCGTGGGTTCTTTTTTTCCGGAGGTCTGAAGAGGGAGAGCTACGGATTTCTCAAGGACCCGTTCAGTCAACGGCTCCAGGTGAAGATGGGATGGGCCGTGGGCCGCGCAGAGCCCCTCGCAGACTATCGGCACTACTTCCAGGATGTGGTTGGGGGTAGTGACCTTCAGGTCCGCGCTCGCTACTCGGGGTTCGAGATCGTCCGGTTCTATGGCCTTGGGAACGAAACCGAACAATCCGAGGCCAAGGAGTTCTATGAAGTCCAGCAGAAGCAGTTGGAACTCCTTGCGGCCCTGAGCTTCGGCGACGGGGAAGGTCGCCAGGTCAGCTTGGGACCGGTCTTCCGACGCACGAGCTCCGACACCACCAACTCCAACACGTTTGTTTCGGCCTCACGTGCTTATGGGACCGGAACCTTCCAGCAGGCGGGCCTTAGGCTCACCGTGGACCTGGACGAACGGGACCTGGTCAGCGCCCCCACCCGTGGCTTCCACCTTTCGGCCGGCGCGTCGTACTACCCGGAGGTGCTTGATGTAGAAAGCTCCTTCGGAGAAGTCCACGGCGAGGCGGCAGGATACCTGTCCCCTGGCTCCGGGAACCCGACCCTGGCCGTAAGATTGGGCGGGAAGCGCCTCTGGGGGACCTTCCCGTATTCCGACGCAGCGTTCATCGGGGGAACGGACAATGTTCGGGGACTCCTGGAACAACGCTTCGCCGGGGATGCGGCGGTGTATGGGAGCGCCGAGATCCGGCTGTTCCTGACCCGGTTCCGGATCGTGTTCCCGTATGATCTGGGGGTGTTCGGCCTCACGGACACCGGTCGGGTCTTCTTGGATGGGGAGCCTTCCGGCACGTGGCACAACTCTATCGGGGGGGGCATCTGGCTGGCGCCAGTGACTCGGGCCGCCACGGTGCAGCTGTCCTTCGCCGAAAGCGGCGGTCGACGTGCCTTTTACGTGGGTATGGGCTTCGCGTACTGAGGCGCCATCGGAACCATTCTTCCCCTCGGTGGTTTGTTGAGATCTGGGCCACACCGCCCGGACGATCATCCAACCCAACTCCTTGGCTGAGAAAACCCTGCTCTTGACCGCTACCGAAATGCTGCCGGATCTTTCCGTCCGTTGTCAGGAACCCGAGGAGATGGACTCCTCGGAGCTCGACTTGGCCAGACATCTCCAGGCCCTTCGGGCTCTCTCTCGGATCAACCTCCTCTCCCTCGCGGCTTTGCGGGTCTGGAGGGTGGTGGAACGCCTTTCGGGTGCGGCAGGAAAGCCCCTCCGGATCCTCGATGTGGCCTGCGGGGGCGGCGACGTGGCCCTGGCTTTGATGAAAAGGGCCCAGAGGAAAGGGCTTCCTCTAACGGTCGACGCCTGCGACATCAGTCCTGTGGCGGTGGAGTTCGCGGCGGAAAAGGCGGCGGGCAGCGGGCTCGACGTTGGGTTCTTCGTGCAGGATGCGTTGGGGAAAGGCCTTCCCGGAGGATATGACTTGGCGTTCTCCTCCCTCTTCCTTCACCACCTCTCCGAGGACGAGGCCACCGTGTTCCTGCGGAGCCTCGCTTCCGCCGGCAGGGCCGTCCTCATCCAGGACCTGCTCCGAACCCGAGTGGGCTACCTCTTGGCCTTGGCTACGGTCCGGGTCGTCACCCGATCCGGAATCGTACACAGAGACGGGGTCCGTTCGGTTCGGGCTGCCTATTCCCTTCCGGAGGTGGCCACACTGGCTCAGGCTTCGGAGTTGTCGGGCGCACGGGTGAGACGGTGTTGGCCAGAGCGGTTTATGCTGACCTGGGAGGCCTTTTGACCTCTTTGCGAGCCCCCTCTCCTGATCCAGAGTCGCCCAGATCTATGGAAGACATCCTATGGGATGCGGTGGTTGTGGGGGCCGGTCCCGCCGGATCAATGTCGGCGCTTCAACTCAGCCGAATGGGAAAACGAGTGGCTCTCCTGGAGCGCCAGCGTTTCCCCCGATGGAAGGTCTGTGGGGCCACGGTGAGTCTGGGAGCCCAGGATCTCCTGATTCGGGAGGGCCTTGGAGACATCCTCGAAGACGCCGCCGCCCCTCCCCTCCATACGCTTCGATTGGGGGGCTGGGGGATACAGGCCGAGCTGCCTTTGAACGGGACCCGAGCAATTTCCAGGTCATACCTGGATTCTGCCCTGGTCCATGCGGCGGTCCGAAACGGGGCCCGGTTCTTTTCCGGGGCTCGGGCAAAGCTGGGTGATCTCCTCCCCGATGGTAGGGAACTTCAGCTCACCCTGGGTGGGCAAAGGACGTTGCTTTCGACCCGTGTCGTCATCGCAGCCGACGGCCTTGCCAGCTCCCTGATGAGCCAGGCCGGAGAACCGAGCGTCCCCACCCGCACCAGCAAACGTCCGCTCGTGGGCTTGGGCGGCACCTTCCCATCCTCTGTCCCTGGCTTCGAGTCCGGCAAAATCCACATGGCGGTCGGGGCCAACGGATACGTAGGCATGGCCCGGGTCGAGGACCGATCCCTGAATGTGGCAGCCGCCTTGAATCCCGCCACCGTGAGAGAAGCAGAATCCCCCCACCGGGCTGTGTCCGACCTCCTTCTTTCGGCGGGTTGGCCGGAGCTACCGGAACCCCCGGCGGGCGGTTGGAAAGGGACCGTTGAACTCACTCGACGACCCCAGCGCCCGGGGGCCGAGAGGCTCTTCGCGGTGGGGGATGCCGCAGGATATGTCGAGCCCTTCACGGGAGAGGGAATCCTCTGGGCGTTGGAAGGAGCCAGGGCGGTGGCTCCCCTGGCTGCCCGGGTCGCTGAATCGTGGGAACCCAGCCTCTTGGATACCTGGACCGAGACCCACCAACGCCTATTCTCAAAAGCACAGCGGCTCTGCCGCCTCACGTCGTGGACTCTGGCCAAACCTGCTATTGTCCGCCCTACTTTGCAGGCCCTAAAATGGAACCCCCACCTGGCGGCTCCCCTTGTTCGGCGCGTCGGCCTACCCCTCGCGTCTCCTCAATGAAAGCAATCGAATGGCATTTCGTGTGACCGGAATTGGGACTGCGGTCCCAGAGTTCTTCATCTCCCAGGCCGACGCTGCCAGGGTCTGGGCTGAGTATGCGGGGGTCCAGGGAAAACAGGCCCGAACGATCCAGGCCCTCTATCGAAGAAGTGGGGTGAAGAAGCGGCACAGCATCCTGCTGGACGAACCGAACGGCTCCTCGGTTCCCAGGCAGACCTTCTTCCAACCGGTTCAGTTCGAAGGCGACCAGGGGCCCTCGACGAAGGCGCGTATGGCTCGGTTCGAGTCCGATGCTCCGGGGCTGGCCCAGGAAGCGTCTGTTGTGGCTCTGGAGAAGGCCGGGATGGAGCCGGGAGAGGTCACCCACCTGATCACCGTCTCCTGCACCGGATTCTTCGCACCCGGTCTGGACACCACCCTGGTGGATATCCTGGGCCTTTCCCCCACCGTTCAGCGGACGCATGTGGGCTTCATGGGCTGCCACGGATCCTTGAATGGACTTCGCGTGGCGTTGTCTTTCGCCGATGCCGACCCGGGCGCCCGAATCCTGGTGTCGTCGGTGGAGCTTTGCACCCTCCACATGTCCTACGACTGGGACCCGGATGCCCTGGTGGCCAACTCCTTGTTCGGGGATGGAGCTGCGGCGGTGGTGGGGGTGGGAGAGAGGGACACCCCACGGGATGGGGATACTCCATGGCGCCTGGCCGCCAGCGGAACCTGCCACCTACCAGCCAGTAGCGACGCCATGTCCTGGCGAATTGGGGACTATGGTTTCCGGATGACCCTCTCCCCAACGGTGCCGGACATCATCCAAGCCCACCTGAAAGGCTGGCTCCAGGAGTGGTTGGGAGGCCAGGGCCTGGAGCTGAACGACATCGAGACCTGGGCCGTCCATCCTGGCGGACCCCGCATCCTGACCTCGGTGGGGGAGGCGTTGGACCTCCCGGGCGAAGCCAACACGGTCGCCAAGGGTGTCCTTTCCGAGTTCGGAAACATGTCCTCGGCCACCATCCTCTTCATTCTGGACCGGTTGCGCCGGGAAAACACCCCAAGGCCTTGCGTGGCCATGGCCTTCGGGCCCGGATTGGTGGCTGAGGCGGCTCTGTTCCTTTAGAGGAGAGGGAAAATGAAGCTTCTGCTCGTCGCCGCGGCCTTGCTCTGTCTGTTTGCCCTGAACGAAATGCAGCCAGGCGGTAAGGTCCTGACCACATCGGACATTCAGGATCCCCACCTGATGAGGCGTCCGGTCGTCGTCGAAGGGAAAAGTTGGCTCGGTCTCTACCTGGTGGAGGACGGCTCCCGGGTCGACCGGGTCCAGGTGGAGTGGATCGCCACCGTCGAGTTCGGGGACTCGATCTTCACCCTCTCCGTTCAGCCCAAAACGCCCATCCTGATAGTGGCTGACGTACCGCAGGTCTCCCCCGGACCGGCCAGGACCCTGATCCGATACGAACAGACGCTCTCTCCCGGGTCTCCCCTGACCTTCTCCCTCGGCCCACAAGAGTATGAGGTCCAGCTGAGGGGTACGACGCCTGGGATGTGCGACGCCACCGTGACGCTCAGCGACGGAACCACCTCACAGGAGCTCTATTTCCCGGACGAAGCGTTTGTCTCCTGCGACGAACCCCACTTCAGCCTTCAGTGGGCTGGCGATCTGGATGGGGACGGATTACTGGATTTGGCGGCCACCTTCAGCCCAAAATACAGCTACTACCCACGACGCCTCTTCCTATCCTCCGCGGCTTCAGAGGGGATGCTCGTCGGCCTGGTGGCGGTTTTCGATGGAACCTCCGCCTAGCGGGGGCCGGGTGGTGGGGCCCATTGCCTGGCCAGGGGAGGCCGCCTCTACCAGCGGAGCTTCGTCCGGAAGACCGTGATCCCACAAGTAAGCTCATGGTAGGCGAGGTTCTCACCCCATACCGGGCGAAAGGCCGAGTTACGGATCTCTGCCGGAACCTCGCTCAGGTCCCGGTAAACCTCCACTGCCTGGATGTCGTCCATCCTCAAGCCCGATAGCGGGAAAAGGGACAGCGGGCTCCGATTGTCCCCAACCCCCGCTCGGATGGGTCGGTCATCCAGCATGTAGGTCATACAGCTGTGAGGTCCGGCACGAACCGTGGGCGTTGGCCTCGATCCACCATCATCGTGGCGGGTGAATGCCCACGAAATCTGGACATCGTCCACCCGACGAAAAATGTCGATCAGGTCCACCGGGTCCAGGGCGTCCAGCTGTGCGCGATCCAGAAAAAAACCGATCCCACGGTCTCTCCGACTCTGGAACCGATCCCGCCCCCGACTGCCCTGAACCTCCACAAGAAGCCGCTCCAACCTCAGGGGGTCCGCCGGGACCCGGACATCAAGAGTGACCGTCTCCCCGTCACCGATGGGAAAGACCGAGCTCCGGAAATCGCCAAAACCCAGCCCCGAAACTTCCAGGATGTAGAAGCCCGGCGTAGGGGCTTCCAGCCGAAAGAGACCGTCCTCTCCAGAGAGGGCCTGTGTAACAGGGGTCCCTTCGGGTCCCAGGAGGACCGCGACGGCCAAAGGGACAGGAGTGCCTGTGTCTTCGTCGACAATCCTTCCCTGGAGCGCCTGGGCCAGCGCCCCTGTGGGGCAGAGGAGTCCGGCAACCCCCGCAGCAAGAACGCAGGTCAGGAAAGATCGTCTTCGCCTTCGTGCCACGTTCGGCCCCATCTCACTCCAGGATCTTCTGGCCTCAGGTAGAAATTCTGGGCACCAATGTTGTGTCTAGCATGGCCTGTGCCTAAGAATGAACCAGGAAACTCAGGGCCCCACACCTCCTCCCTGTCCTGATCTCCGGACAGATGGGGAGGGATAGGAGGACAGTGGCATCCCCCTTTGTCGAGGCGGGCATGGGAAGAACGCTGTGCTCCGCCCCACTTAGCCCAAGGTGAACCATGAGCCAGCTTCGCCCGGTCCTTCTCTTCCTCCTCCTGTTGCAGATGGGCTGCGCGTCCACTCCCGGTGCCTCGGAGTCGGCTTACCTGGAAGCGGTCTGGATCGTGGGCACCTGGCGCATCCAAGGGGAGATCCGAGCGGGAACCGACACCCGAGAAGTGGACATGCTGCTCACATTTCTTCCCGATGGGTGGGTCGTGGAGGGAGATCAACCCGGGAGAAGCCGGACTGCCCGGGAGCGGTGGTTTCCTCGAAAGGACCGGGTGGAAACCTCCTGGGGAGGGGTAGATCTGCAGATCCAGGGGATGGACGAGGGACCGCCCAGGGCCGAACTCAGGGGATCGGTCCAGGCGCGCTATACGGTGGAGGAGTGCGCGAATTGGGGGTTTGATGCAAACGGGGCCCGGGTCTGCCTCCAGATGGCCACCGTCGAACGGTACAGAACGGTCGCTGCCCGTGGTCAGGTCATCCTCGAGCCCAGCGGCTGACAAGGATCAGGGAACAGGTAGGGCCTCTGCGGCTTCCGCCCCGAGGTATTCCCCGAGAGCCCTGTAGGCTTCGAACTGCGCGTCATCGAAAAACTGATCCGCAGTGGTCTGATGAGGGAATGCGGCCTGCTCCTTGGCATAGTTCGCCACATGTACCGGAACCCGAGTCCCACTCACCGAAGCCTTCAGAAAGATCAATCTGCCGGTGGATGCCTTTTCGCCCGAGGGAGTGGCGGGGTAGTGGATCTTCCCTTCCACCAGGCTCCCCTCGCTGCTTTGGAACCCTGACTCTGTCTCCTCTCGGGTCATGATTGGAGTGAGGTCGAGGTCGATCCGGATGTTCTCCTCCGTCAGAGCCAGCCGGACTGCGTTGTTGAGGGACCCGAAGGTATAGTCGCCATCCGCCTCAGCGTCGGAGACCAGGATGGTGGAGCAACGCCGCCTCAGAAGGGGCAACAAGCCAAGGTTGTCTCCCGTGTGCCCACCGTCGGAGACGTTCACCAACCTCGTACGGGCCGAGGTTCGCCCAAAAATCTCTCTCAGAAGGTAGCTTGGCCAGAACGTCGGCCGGCTTCGGGGGCGTTCGGGAACTCCACCCCGATAGTGCCAGGGGTTCTCCATCCAATACCCAAGACGAAGGTTGAATAGCGTAGACACAAAAGCCTGGGCACCGAAGGTATGCCTCCCCATCACCGATCCCACCGCCGCCGCCGAGATGGCCATGGCCCGGGCCAGACGTGTCGTATTCGCTCTGTACGCTTCGGTCTTCACCCACCCGGTGACCTTGGAGCCAATGTATTCCCGGCTGAAGATGAAGTGTTCGGATAGGAACGATTTCCGATTGAGTTCTTCGGAGCCGGAGAGATTCAGAGCAGCCACGATCAGATGGTAGGGCCCCTTGTTGTTGTCCCGGCCCAGCTCCGACATCCGCAGGTCCTCGTCGTCTCTCAGGACCGTGAGGGGCATCCCCTGTCTGGAGTCTCCAGGACGCCGGGTACGGGCGTCGGTTTTCAGGTAGGCTTCGGTCAGCCGATCCCGGTAGAAATAGTGCGGGGAAACCCGGTTGGCATCGACATATGTCCCCAGGAGGACAAAGGGGATCAGAGCCACCAGGGCCGCGCCCAGGCAATAGAGCCAGGTGTCCTCAGGAGATCCCAGGTTGTAGAGCGCCATGAGCCAGGCCGACACCTGTGCAAAGGCGAACGCCAGGAAAAGGAGCACCGCCAGGTTGGCCAACGGACGCTTCACCCAGCCTCCCAACTGGGAAGTGGAGGGGCCCCCACCCTTCCGGCTGGCGAAGTAGGCCCATGCCAGGGCACCCAGGGACAGGAAGAGCTTGAGGGGGAGGTCGGAGAGAGAGAAGAGGAACACGAGAAGGACCGGCAAGCCCAGGGCGACAATGGCTCCGTAGATACAGGCTCCTCGGAGACTCCCATAGAGAGATCGACGGAAGCGGCTCTCCATCTGCCGTCCACCCCCTCGCCACGCCTTCAAGGCAAACCGTGACTCTGCCGCATAGGTGAGCAGGTGAGTCAGGGCGAACCCCCCAATGGAAAAGGCCAGGGGAAGAAAAAGGCCCGTAAGGAAGGACGCGGACCCCTCCGAGATCCGAAAATTCACAGCCAGGCCGAGGGTTACCACCAGGACGACCAAAACCGACCAGAAATTGAAGGATCGAACGAACCGGGATTCCCGTTCTTCCTCCGGCGTCCACCCGGCGCGTGTGGAATCCCCTGGTTGAACCTCCGTGGAGTGGAAAGAAAGCGCCAGGCGGGTTCCCCGGACGAACCAGGCCAGACACCAGAAAGCCCCCAGAGCACCCATGGCGATCAGGAGCTCCCAGTTCTGCACTGCCGCGCCGATCGAATCTCTCAGCGGAGGGACAAGACGCTCCCCATACCAGGCACCCAAAACGGAAAGGACGTAGTCCAATCCTCCGATCAACCCTTCCCCGCCGTGGATCGACCCGAGTTCAAAAGCCGGCGCAAGGGAGCTGAAATCCTGATCCACCGCTGTAAGGATGAGATGGGTCGTGGCCACAGCGACCACAAAAAACAAGGCGAACAAGATCAGCGTGTGGCCCACCCCGGAAAGGGAGCTTCCCAGGGCCCGTTGTACGTCCCGGCTCAGAAGGCCGCTGCGAGGGATCAGGTATTCGCCGTGGGTTCGAAGATGGTGGATCTGGTGACGAACGCTCAACTGGGTGTGAGGAGGGTCCTGGTAATCATCCAGTTCCCTCAGCCCGTTGAAGGGTGAGTTGTGAGGCTCCACCCCGGTGTCGGTCCGGTTCGACAGCAACGAAGAAAGACAGCTCCCGATATACCCGCCCCCCGAGACGGTGCTCAGGTAGTCGAACCGCTTCATCCGGTCCTTGCCCATCAGGGCCTGGAGCAACCCCAAACCAAACGTGGCGGATCGAACGCCCCCACCCGAGAGGGCCAAGCCCCAGAGTCCCGGGTCCTCCTCCAGGTCAGCCAGTCCGTTTTCTTCCCGTCGCCTGTTCAGGTAGCTCCTTTCGGCGGCTTTGACGTCCTGGAAGTCGGTAGTAAACACACCAGTGAACGGCTCTTCTGCGGGCATACTCCCCTCCTGAACCCGTATGGGGGCGAAAATTGGGGGGCTGAATTGCGCTCGACCTGGGGGGTTGTTTGGAGGTTACATCCTGGGGTTGGTGTTGGCCACCCCACCACCTCGCTTGT
>CBDUAX010000073.1:0-12118 GCA_965365235.1 uncultured bacterium | reverse complement strand
TCCGAAGGAGATCTGGCCCTGGTCGAAACGGCCAGGGCCTTGGGTGCCTCGGCCAAGCTCACCGGATCAGGGGGAGCCATCATCGGGACGGTTGAGAGTGACGAGATGCTAGGGAGAATCGGAGAAAGCCTGGGTGCCCTGGGGGCTGTAGTCCTTGAGCCGAAATTTTCGTGAAGGAGGTCGGGTGATCACGAAGGCCGTAATTCCAGCCGCCGGCGCGGGAACCAGGCTCTTGCCGGCCACCAAGGCCCAGCCAAAGGAGATGCTCCCGATCCTCGACACCCCGGCCATACAACTCGTGGTCCAGGAAGCGGTGGACTCCGGGATCGAGGACATCCTCATCGTAACGGGCCGGGATAAGAGAGCCATAGAAGACCACTTCGATCGGAACCCCGAGTTGGAGGGCCACCTGGAAAGGCGGGGTGACGAGGCGGCCCTGACCGCAATCCGATCAGTGGGGGAGCTGGCCAGAATCCACTACGTACGTCAGCCGACCCAGGCCGGCCTGGGAGATGCCATCGGATATGCCCGGGCCTTCGTCGGAGACGAACCCTTCGCGGTTCTCCTGGGTGACACGGTGATGGATGCACCGGTGCCCGTGACGCGGCAACTCATCGAGGTCTTCGAGGAGAATCGGGTCCCGGTCCTGGCAGTGGAGGAGGTCCCGCCGGAGAAGGTCGGACGCTATGGGATCGTAGAAGGTACCGCTCTTGGCCCCCGGCAACACCGGGTGCTTCGGCTGGTGGAGAAGCCTCTCCCGGGAGAAACCCACTCCACACTCGCCATCGCTGGAAGGTATATCCTGACCCGGGAGGTGCTTGACGCCCTCGAGGCCACCGCACCCGGACGGAACGACGAGATCCAGCTCACCGACGCGCTGGCCCATGTCCTGGGTGCCAAGTCCATGATCGCCGTGTCCATCCGCGGACGACGGTTCGACCTTGGCAACAAGGAGGACTATCTGAGGACAGTCCTGGCCTTTGCCCAGAAGCAAGAGAGGTTCCTTCAGGTTCTGCGAGAAGTTCTCCCCTCCAACGGGGATGGGACGGCCGACAGGTGAGTCGTCGTACCTCTCCTCCCCTGACGGCTTTCCTGGTGTTTCTGGTACTTGCCGGTTGCCACGGCCAGGAAGGTGGGCGGGTCCTCAAGCTCGCCCACGGGCTCGATACCTCACATCCGGTTCACCTTGCCATGGTGTTCCTGGGGGACCGAGCGGCCGAGCTTTCGAACGGCCGAATGCGCATCGAGATCCACCCCAGCGGTCAATTGGGTGACGAGCGGGAGCTCATCGAAATGCTCCAGATCGGGAGCATCGCCATGACCAAGGTCTCGGCCAGCCCCCTCGAGTCTTTCGTCCCCCAGATGACGATCTTCTCCATCCCCTACCTCTTTCGGGATCAGGAGCACGTATGGCAGGTCCTGGACGGAGAGATCGGACAAGGTCTTTTGGCGGCCGGGGTCGGATACCACCTGAGAGGGTTGGGCTACTACGACGCAGGCCCGCGGAGCTTCTACACGACAGACGTGCCGGTCCGGACCCCGGCCGACCTGGTCGGCCTCAAGGTCCGGGTTCAGCAGAGCAACACCTCCAGCCGCATGGTCCGGGCCCTCGGGGGATCGGCGACTCCCATCGATTGGGGAGAGCTGTATTCGGCACTCCAGCAGGGCGTCGTGGACGGAGCCGAAAACAACCCTCCCAGCTTCTTTCTCTCCCGGCACTACGAGGTCTGCCGCTTCTACACCCTGGACGAACATTCCTGGGTCCCGGACGTTCTCCTGATCAGTACTCACGTGTGGGAAGTGCTCTCATCCGAGGAGCGGGGGTGGCTCAGGGAGGCCGCTGCGGCGTCCGTGACCGAACAACGCCGGCTTTGGCGAGAGGCGTCGTTGGATGCCCTGGCCCAGGTGAGAGCGGCCGGGGTGGAGATCATCCAGCCGGAAAAGGACGCCTTCAGACAGGCTGTCGAACCCATGTTCGAGAGCTACCGGGGCACTCCGGTCCAAGAGTTGATTGAAGCCATTCGGGAGGTCCGGTGAAGGCCGAAATCGGCCCCCGGCAACGGTTGACCCAGGTCGGCTCCTTCCTGGAGAGGGGGCTGAGTCGGGTCTTGGTGGGGCTGATGAGCGTGATGGTGATGGACGTCAGCTGGCAGGTGGCTTCCCGGTATCTGTTTCGGTCTCCCAGCTCTTTTACGGAGGAGTTGGCTGGCTTCCTGCTCATGTGGATCGGCCTGTTGGGGGCTGCATACGGGTTCAGGACCCGTGCACATCTGGGCATCGAAAATCTCGTGGAGAAACTCGGTGGAAGGTGGAGAAGATGGACCGAGGTTTCGGCCCACCTCCTGGTGCTCCTTTTCGCCCTCTCCACCATGGTGGGTGGAGGAAGCTGGCTGGTCCGCCTCGCATTCCGGCTTGACCAGGTTTCGGCGGCGATGGGGGTTCAGATGGGGTTCGTCTATCTGGCTCTCCCTCTGTCCGGTGGGCTGGTTGTGCTTTTTTCCCTGGAGTCCATCGCCGCGAAGGTTAGGGCGGGAGGACCCGGAGAGGCGGTAGCCACAAAGCCGGAACAGCCCCGCATTCGCGGCGAGACAGGGGTTTGATGGATAGTTCCCTTTTCCTCCTTGGCGCTGTCTTCCTGGTGTGTCTCGCCATCGGGGTGCCCATCGCCGTCAGCATCGGCATCTCGACGGTGGTGACCATGCTCCTGGCCATCCCAACGGCTCCGGCTCTCACCACGGCGGCCCTCCGCATGGCGACGGGGATCGACAGCTTCGCCCTTTTGGCCATCCCCTTTTTTATCCTTTCGGGGCAACTGATCTCGAAGGGAGGAATGGCTCAGCGGCTGGTGGACTTTGCCAAAGCCCTGGTGGGTGGCTTCGCTGGAGGGCTGGCTTTCGTCAACATCCTCGCCAGCATGTTCTTCGGGACCATTTCAGGATCTGCGGTTGCAGCGACTTCGGCGGTGGGGGGGTTCATGATCCCATCCATGGAGAAGGAGGGCTACGACCGGGAAACCAGCGTGGCGGTCACCATGACCGGGTCCGTGACGGGATTGCTCATTCCCCCCAGCAACGTCCTCATCGTCTACTCCCTGGCCAGCGGGGGCGTCTCTATTGCCGCCCTCTTTGTGGCCGGGTACCTGCCGGGGACCCTCCTTGGCCTTGGGCTGTTGGTGATGGCCGGGATCATCGCCCGGCGTCGTGGTTATCCCGTGGGCGGGTCCTCAACTCTGGCGGAGGGTGTCAAGACCTTCGTCGGCGCTGCCCCCAGTCTCCTCCTCATCGTGATCGTGATGGGCGGAATTGTCGCTGGGGTCTTTACCGCCACCGAGGCCAGCGCTATCGCCGTGGTCTATTCCCTCCTCCTGGCGGTGGGGGTCTACCGAGAGGTCAGGATTCAGGATCTTCCGGAGATACTGCTCAAGTCCGCTGAAACCACAGCCATCGTGATGCTTCTCATTGCCACCTCCACGGCCTTGTCGTGGATCCTCAGCTATGAGAACATCCCCCAGGACCTCACCGCCTTCCTCCTCTCTCTCACGGAGAGCAGGGTGCTGATCCTTCTCTGCATCAACCTGCTCCTTTTGGCCGTGGGCACATTCATGGATATCACGCCAGCTGTGCTGATCTTCACGCCCATCTTTCTGCCCGTGGCTCAGCAGCTGGGAATCTCAACTCTGCACTTCGGGATCATGATGGTCCTGAACCTCTGTATCGGACTGTGCACGCCTCCGGTCGGTTCGATTCTCTTTGTGGGATGCGGGATCGGGAGAACCACGGTGCCGAAGACGTCCAGGGCACTCCTTCCCTTCTACGGCGTCATGGTCCTGGTCCTCTTCCTCGTCGTCTATCTTCCCTGGCTCAGTGAGGGGCTTCCGAGGGCTCTGGGATACGGAATCTGAGGCAAACAGACCGCCCCCCCCTCTCCACCTGGGGCTCCATCTCCCTGCCGGCTCACTACCCACCCGTTCATACGGATCGGCTGTTGGCAGAAACCGATGTCCGCCCAGGCTTTCGGTATTCCTTTTGCAATGCCATGATTCCGAGACTTTTTTCTCGAATTGTCGCAACCGCAGGAGTTGAGATGTACGAGTTGAAGGTGTCGGTGAAGAAGGTGATGGGGGAGTGCACCGCCTGTCCCCCCATGCAGCCCGGAGACTATTTCACGGTCAAAGATGGGGATATCCAGATTCCGGAGGGGGGATATATATGTCTCTGGGCCCTTCAGAGCTTGATCCCGGTGCTGACGCCAAAGGAACGTGAGATCGCTGAGGAGAAGGACAGCGATTGGATGTGGCGAGTCAAACATGCACAGTGCCCCGACCCCAACGGCCGAGTGATCTTCCAGATCGAACAAACCGGTACTGTGGATCCGACAGAGGAGAAAGGACACCGGGGGAAGGGCGAGGTGGTGGACCCCGACCCGACGCTGATGGAGCTGGCAGAAGAGGGTGGAACGTCCGAGGGAAACCTGGTCAATCTGAAAATCCACGTGGAATCCGTGACCGGGAAGTGCACCTCCCACATGAACCCGGGTGCGGTGTTCACCCTCCGTAGCGGTCGCCTCTATATCCCGCCTGGAGAACACATGTGTCTGTATGCTCTCCACGCGGCACTGCCTTTTCTCGGGGCTAAACAACGAGTGCTGGAAGATGGCGACTGGCTCAAAGAGGACAACCGAGTCCTTTGCCCTGACCCGGCCGGGAACGTCATCCTAAGAATCGAACGGATGGAGTAGTCTTGTGATTCACTGTGACATCAAGCTCTGCGTGGGATGCCGGATGTGTGAGGTGGCGTGTAGCTCAGGCCACTTTGGCGCCGTCTCGCCGGCTCTGGCCCGGATTCGGGTGGCCAAGATGGATGAGACCGGAGTCGACCTGGCCATCGCATGCTTCAGTTGCACCGAAAAACCCTGCCTCGACTGCCCCACGGAAGCTCTTTCTGTGGGAGATAGGGGAGAGATCGTCCTGGATTCGGACTTCTGTGACGCATGCGGGTTGTGTGCCGACGCATGCCCCGTAGGGGCCGTGGGGTTCTACGAGGAGCCCCTCTTCTGCGACCTTTGCGACGGCGATCCGTCCTGTGTGAAGGTTTGTCCCAGCGGGGCCCTTTCCTACAAAGTGGGTGAGGAGGTTTCGCTGGCCCCCTTCCTGGACGTGTTGGGCAGTCCGAGCCAACGCCGGGTCCACTACGCGAGGGTGGTGGCTGAACCCCTCCGCCAAGGATGGGCAGATGGAAGGAGGGTGGATTCATGAGCATCTATCAGGGAACCAGCCTTCGGGTGGACCTGACGAGTCACGAGATGAGCCGGGGCGCTACACCGGAGAATGGAATCGGCGGAAGGACCTGGAACAGCATCACCCTGCTGGATGAACTGGATGCGGGAGTCGATCCCCTCGGTCCGGAAAACCTCCTCTGCATCTCCGTAGGCCCTCTCACCGGCACCGAATTCGCAGCCACCTGCCGCATCATCGCCAGCGCGAAGAGCCCGTTGACGGGATTCCTCGGGGACTCCGGCGCCCGTGGCTTTTTTGCTCCCGAGCTCCGTTGGGCCGGTGTGGATCAGATCGTATTCTCCGGGGCGTCGGAGACGTGGAAATACCTTTACATCGACAACGATCAGATCGAGCTCAGAGATGCCTCCCATCTGGTGGGGATGGACATCACCGAAACGACGGTTCAGCTCATGGACGAGTTGGGCGATCCGGATCTCCAGGTCGCCACCATTGGCCCGGCGGGAGAAAACCTGGTCAAGTACGCCATCATCTCCTGCAACCTGGCCCGGGCCTGCGGCCGAACGGGGATGGGCGCCGTCATGGGCTCGAAAAGGCTCAAGGCTATCGTGGTTCGGGGCTCGAAACCCACCCGTCCGGCAGACCCAGATCGGTTCAAGAAGGCCTGCTCCGATCTCATCTCCAACATCGAAGCCCACCGGCAGTTTCGGTCTCGGCAGTTATATGGGACCACCCGGATCATGGACGCTCTGGCGGACTACGGTGTTCTCCCGGCCTATCACTACAGGAGCGCTGTTTTCGAGGATCTGGAAAAGGTCAGCTCGGACGCCCTTCGCAGGGACCATGTGGTGAAAGGAAAAGCCTGCTACAACTGCAACGTCTACTGCTCGCGCTACAACTACACCAGCTACAGCGAGGGGGAGGGCCCGGAGTACGAGGCCCAGGCCGCTTTTACAGTCAAAGTGGGTGGGACGGATCTGGAACTTGCGGTACATGTGTCCAATCTGGTGAATCGGTTGGGCCTGGACTGCATCAGCACCGGGGAGGTCATCGCCTGGCTCATGGAATGTCGGCACGAGGGCATCATCTCCGACGAGGACTGCGATGGTATCGATCTCTCCTGGGGGTCGAAGGAGGCCCTGCTGAAGCTCCCTGAAAAGATCGCGTACCGGGAGGGAATCGGTGACCTCCTGTCCGAAGGCACCAAACGGGTGGCGAAGGAGTTTGGGGCGGAGGCCAAGAAGCTGACTGCGGAGGTAAAGGGTTTGGAGCTTTTTTGTGCCGACCCCCGAGGCATCAAGGGCTACGGGCTGATGAACGCCGTGAATTCCCGAGGTGGGGACCACTACCGTGGCGAGCCCATGATCGAGCTCACCGGCGACGAGGATCTCGCTATGCGTCGGGTGGGGAACCGGCAAGCGGCCCATCGGTTGAGTGAGGAGGGGAAGGGTGCTTTGGTCAACTACGCGGAACACATGGGTCTCCTCTCCGACAGCATGACCATCTGCAAGAACATCTCTTGCTGTATGGATGTGGTGGATTTCGATCTTGCAGCCGATGCCTACTCCGGCTTTCTGGGGCGGGACATCACAAGAGACGACCTCTGGAAGGCCTGTTCCCATGTGAGCCAGGTCGAGCGGGATTTCAATCTCAGGGAGGGGCTCCGAAGGGAAGACGATACCCTTCCGGAGCGGTTCGTCGGCCATCCGATCCCCGACGGCCCTTCGGAGGGGACGACCATCAACATCGACAAGCTGGTGGACGACTACTATGAGGTGAAGGGTTGGGAGAAGTAGGGGCGGATTGGAGGAGGAGGGTGTCCGGGGGTTGCTGAGTGTTCGAGGAAAGGAAGAAACCCCTGACGGTAGACAAGAACCGTAGGTTCTCCGACCGAGAGGTGGCCCTGGTGCTGAAGAAAGCATCAGAGTTGGAGGAATCGGAGGGGACCGGAGCGGGTGGGGGACTGAGATTGGAGGAGCTCCAGGAGATCGCCGCTGAGGTCGGGATCTCCGCCGGAGTCGTCCAACGGGCCGTGACCGAGCTCGATGCCCGGACTGGGGGAAACCCCTTCGCGAAAGGGCAACTCGTTCATCAGGCGGTGCGGGCTGTGGAGGGGGAGTTGGAGGAAGGGGCCATTGCGGAGTTGATCCGGCACGTAGATGGACACAGCGACTACGTCGGCGTCGTTACGGAGGCCTTGGGGTCGGTGCAGTGGACGGCCCACTCACGATTTCGGTCTACCCAGGTCTCCGTCACCCCCAAAGAGGGGGAGACCCGGCTCAGGGTCGTCGAGAGGGCCACGGCCCGGCTCAGATTCCTGGCCCAGGCGGTTCCGACCATGACCTGTTCGGCGCTGGTCGCTGGCTCCATCGGTCAGTTCAGTCCCAGCAGTGGAGCTGTGGCACTCTTCACGGCGCTGGGGGGCGTCGTCGGTGCGTTGATCGGCAGGGCCCTTTGGGGGCACCTCTCGAAGGAGAGTCGTGATCGGGTGAACCAACTCGCCGCGGACCTCACCCGGGAGGCGGAAGATGCCGCCCAAAGGTTGACGGCCGTAGACTCCGATGAGGGCGACTCCGACGGTTTGGAGGAGGCTAAAGGCCGCTAGACCTTCCGGGTTCGTTTGTCGGCCAGCTTGAACGCCTGGTGCCAGGTGGATTCTGCTCCCCCACCCGTCCGCCTCACCCGAACGTCCACCAGGAAGGGGGTCCCGGCCCGGGTGGCGTCGATCCCCCGCCGGAGGGCGGGTCTTAGATCCGCCGAGTTCTCCACCAGTGCGCCCTCCACCCCCTGACTTTCGGCCAGCTTCACGAAATCGATCTCGGGATCTCCCAGATACATACCGGTATACCGATCGGCCTGGCGCATCTTCCCCCCGTACCGGACGTAAGCGTTCCGAACCGTCTGGTAGTTCAGGTTGTTGCATACCACCGTCATCACCGGCACGCCGTACCGTGCCTGGCTCCAGAAACCCGAGGCGCTGTACATGACCGACCCATCGCCGATGTTGCACACGACCTGGCGGTCCGGCTGCCCCAGTTTTGCTCCAATGGAAGCTCCCACTCCCCACCCGAGCCCGGCGCCCGAAGTGGATAGCCACATCTTTTCGTCTTCCCTGAAACCAGTGCTGAAGAAGGAGTTGGATCCACTCAGGTTCTCAGAAACGATGATGGCGTCTTTGTCGAGCTCCTGCTCCAGAGCCCAACCCAGCTCATCGGGATGGATAGGCGCCATGCCCATCCGGCCGGCCTGCGGTTGGCGGGGCCCCGTGGACGTCGACCCTCGGGAGGCCGCGATGCGTGCGATCCGGTCCTGTGTGGCCTGGGACTTCACCGAGTCGATGATGGAACGGAGGGCCAGCTTGACGTTGGCGAAGAGGGCCATGTCGAAGGGCCTAACGCTGCCCATGGCCGCCGTATTGAGTCCGATCGAGACGACAGTAGCGTTGCTCGGGTCGGAGCCCATTCCCGTATCGCTGGCTCCGGCGTAAACCACCACATCTTTTCCCTCGCTGGAATGCCTTCCCTGGAAGAGGGGGTGTTGTGGTGGGAAATTGTGGTATGCCGGCAGGCCCTGGTCTCCGGCGGGAATCTGAAGAAGCTCGGCCAGCTCGAAGACTTCGGCTTGCGCTCCCGCCCTGCTGACCTCGTCTCCGAGGAGGAGGACCGGCGCGCCCGCTTCCAGGAGGAGCTTGGCCACGCGGTCCACATCGGCCGAGCTGGGTGGGATCTCGTCGGGGATCATAAAACCCTCCCGGGGGAAGATAGTCCCCTGAACGTTCTTCCTTTCCAGGACATGATCGGGGATGGCCAAGTAGACCGGCCCACCGGGGGCGGTCGTGGCCACCTTGAATGCCCGCCGGAGCATGATGGGGACACCCTCCGGGTCGTGGCATTCCCAGGAGATCTTCGTGAACTGGCGATTGACCTCTTTCTGGTCGAACCCAGGCCGGGCGCCCAGAAGGATGTCATCGTCGCCCCTTTCGTTGTCCAGGAGCCCAGCCGTGACCACGATGGCTGAGCCGTCTCGGCTGGCGTTGTACATCTGGCCGGCCGCCTGAGCGGTCCCTGCGATGACATGCACGTTCACGAAAGCCGGGTCACCCGTGACCTTGTTGTAGCCATCTGCCATGGAGATGACGACACCTTCGTGAAGGCCCATGATCAGCTGTGTGGGTTGATCCAGGAAGGCGTCGAAAAACCCGACCTCGAAGGA
This sequence comes from uncultured bacterium, assembly GCA_965365235.1. GTDB lineage: Bacteria > Gemmatimonadota > Gemmatimonadetes > Longimicrobiales > Gaopeijiaceae > CBDUAX01. The sequence continues at coordinate 2,673 of CBDUAX010000073.1, read as the reverse complement.
CCCAGGGTTGGTGAATAAATACTTCACCCCGGCCGCCTTCATCTGCTCCACCAACAGCTCCCCTCCGGTACCCGTCATGGCGACGCCGCCAGCGGAGGTGCCGTTGGTGACGGCTTCAGCGGAAGCCAACGTTGTTCGTATCCCGGCCGCACTCACACCGATGGCGGTCAGGGACTGAACAAAGTCACGGCGGGATACGCGTTGGTTGATAAAGCCATTGAGGAGGTCTCTCATGATCAAACCTTCTGTTCCGAGGAGTACCGTCGGTGGACACGCGGCAACCGGCTTCGGAGCCAGGGAGCGTGCGACCCAGTCGTGAAGATGAGAGTTGGAGCCGGTCCGGGCCAATCCTCACTGGATTTTGGCCTGGCGACCCCTTCCCGGACAGAGGTACCTTCCCTCTCCCCAAACGAACTTGAAATGGACGAGATCATGCTTGGAAAACTCGGCTTCCGAATCATCACCGATACTCCCCGCCCCCCTGAGGACCTCGTTGCCGCTTTTCGCGGAAAGGCGGCGGCCAACCTGGCGGATGCCATGGGCCGCTTTCATTTCATGGATCCGGGGATCGTAAGTCGCACCGGCTTTCCCCTATGTGGTGTGGCGGTGACGGTGAACTCCCGGCCCGGCGACAACCTCATGATCCACAAAGCCCTGGAAATAGCCCGGCCGGGTGAGGTGATCGTGGTATCCACAAATGGAAATACCACGAGCGCTGTCTTCGGCGAGATCATGGGCCACACGGCTGCCGGGGTGGGGCTGGGAGGGATCGTGGTGGATGGGGCCATCCGGGATGTGGATGGGCTGGAGGCTCTGGGGCTGCCGGCTTTCAGCAGGACCGTGACCCCGGGCGGTGGGGACAAGGACGGACCGGGAGAGATCAATGTGCCCATTGCATGCGGGAATACGGTAGTTCTGCCCGGGGATATCGTGGTGGGGGACGAGGATGGCGTGACCGTGGTCCCACGGGAGAACGCGCCAGAGGTTCTGGAATTGGTTTCAGGGCTGGAGGAGAGGGAGCGGAAGCGCATCGCGGCCATCAAGAGCGGAGAGCTCTTCAAGGCGGAGATCGACGAGTCTCTTCGGGCCAAGGGAGTCGTCGAGTGACGGGAGGTGGCGGAAACTCCGGCTTTGGGGTCCCTCCACTCCTGATGACCCCGGGACCCACGAGGATTCCTGAGCGGGTTCTACTGGCCGGCCACCGGGTCCTCCACCATCGAACCCCTGAGTTCTCCACCTGTCTCGCTGAGCTTCTCGAGGGTGTCCGTCCGCTCCTTGGGGCGACCTCGGCCGATGTGCTTCCCGTCCATGCCACGGGCCGGGCGGCAATGGAAGGCGCGGTCCTGAATTTCTTCCGCCCAGGGGAAACGGTGGTTGCGGCGTGCAACGGAAAGTTCGGCGAGATGTGGGCCGGATTTGCCGAGGGACACGGGTTGAACGTGGTTCGGGTGGCCGATGATTGGGAGCGAAGTGTGGATCCGGAAGAAGTGAGGACGGCGCTTCAGAAGAACCCTCAGGCCAGAGCGGTGCTTCTGGTTCATTCCGATACGAGTACCGCGGTCCTCAATCCGGTAGGGGAGGTGGCTTCGGTGGCCCGGGAGTATGGTGCCCTGACTCTCGTGGACGGGATCTCCTCCATCGGTGGTGCCCCGTTTGAGTTCGACTCGTGGGGTCTGGACTTCGCTGTGGTCTCTTCCCAGAAGTGTCTCATGTGTAGTCCAGGTTTGTCGCTGGCAGCTGTTGGGGAAGGTGCTTGGGAGGCCGCAGAGGGGGGTGGAATGCCCCGATCCTATCTTGACTTTGCCTCTATACGGCGGACGCTGGGGCGTACGAATCCCGAGACGCCGGGGACCACTCCGGTCCTCCTGGTTCTCCAGATGCTCGAGGCCGTTCGGATGATTCATGGGGAAGGTCTGGAGGCTGTCTACCAGCGACATCGGGCCTTGGCCGGCCGGGTGAGAGAACGGGCAACCGAGCTCGGCTGTGGGCTCCAAGGTGACGGGATCCGGGAACGTTCGCCTACCCTTACGGCACTTCGGGTACCGGAGGGTGTGGACCCGGGGAATCTCCGAGGCAGAGTCCGGGAGGCAGGGATTCAGATCGCCGTAGGATTGGGAGGCTATAAGCAGAGCTGTATCCGGATAGGTCACATGGGGGACATACGGATGGACGATGTCGACCGAACCATGGACACTCTGGAGGCGGTCCTGAGTTCGATGTCGGGGAGCTGATCGTTGTTGTCACGGGGCCGTACCCTGGCCGAGAAGATCCTCTCGGAGCATGCCGGGATCGAGGTCCGGGCCGGAGATATTGTGGCCTGCGAAGCCGATCTGGTTCTGGGTACGGACGGATCCACCCCCATGGCCATCGCGTATTTCCAGGAGATGGGTGGCACTTCGGTGGCGTTCCCTGAGCGGGTCCTCCTGGCTCGGGATCACTATTCCCCCCCCAATTCTCCTTCCACACTCGGGTTTCATTCCCGCATGGAGGCTTTCGCCAGGGAGTTTGGCGTGGAACTCCTCCCGGTGGGGGGTGGAATCAGCTTTCAGGTTGCCATGGAAACCGGTCGGGTCGCCCCGGGTGATCTGGTGGTGGGAGCCGACAGCCACACCGTCTCCTGTGGTGCGGCGGGGGCCTTCGCAACGGGGATCGGATCGGCCGACCTGGCGGGAG
>CBDUAX010000072.1:0-12141 GCA_965365235.1 uncultured bacterium | reverse complement strand
TAGGATCCCGCGTCAGATGATCTCCAGGACATCCGCCGGGACCCATCCCACCTTCCCGTCTTCCAGAACGACCTCCAGCCAATATTCGCTGGTCTGGTCGATGCGAACCTTGGTGCCTTGATGCACCAGGAAGAGGGTGAGGTCAGCTTCGTCGGAGGGAGCAGATTGGACCGGGACCACTTCGGAAAGGACCACGCCCCAATCCGCGGCTCCCAGGATTCTGTCTCGAGCCAGAAGGGTCGTCCCAAAGAAAACCAGGCCCAAAGCCCCACCGAAAGAAAGCCAGGCACCCAACCGGCCCCGGCCGGAGCGCCGGGAGAGGATCCAGAGGCAAAGCCCTCCCGCCCCTACGAGGTAGGCAGTGAGAGACACCAAGACAAGGCCGGCCCGGGGAAGAAGATTGGTCCACCACGACAGAACAGAGAGGACCCAGAACCGAGGCAGCGGATCGATCTCGTCCACTGTGAGGGAGCGGGCCAATTCCAGATTTGCCTCAATATCGGCGTCTCCCGGACGGAGGCGATGGGCCCGTTCGTAGTTCAGGATCGAGCGCCCCAGGTCACCGGTTTTGAAGAAGGCATTGCCCAGGTTGTAGTAGAGATCCGGCCCGTGGAACCCCATCTCCACAATAGCAAGGTAGGCCTCCAGGGCTCCGGCAAAGTCGTTCTCCTGGTAGCGTCGATTTCCCTCCTCGAAAAGGTCCGACGGCTCCCCGGTCAGGAGGGGCTGTAGTCCTTGTTCCTCTGGTGGACTGGGGGAGACACCACCGCCCTCCGACCGATCCGACACATCTTGGCCAAGGCTCTCGCCGCTCCATCCGCCAAGAGCCAACAGTGTGCCAGGCACGATCAGGAGGAGGGGAAGAGCAAGAAGAACGCTCCTTTTTCTCCGACCTCCCCGACTTCCCCGACTTCCAGCCGATCTCATCTCCCCACCTCCCTGGCCAAGGCCGTCATGACCGCTCCGACCCTTTCCAGGAACCGCTCTTCCTGGCCAGCATCTCCGTGGGAGGGAGCGAAACGTTGACGGTCACAGTGGGCCAGGCAAGCCTCCAACTCGTCCACGATGCCCTGGGACACGCCACGGCTGCGGAGTTCCTGGTCGACCTGACGCATCTGCATTCCCGCCTCGGCAACATCCAACTTGTCGGCGATGAACCCTCTCAACGCTCGATCCACCTCAGCGTAGAACTCTCGGGTCTTGTCCGTACCTGCGATGCGCCGGGCCTGAGCCAGCCGTGTCTGGGCTATCCGACCCGCTCGTCTCCGCCGAGCATACGCCGGGTCTTTCTCGAGACGCGTGAGGCGCATCCGGATCACCAAAACTCCCAGAACAGCCATCATGGGTAGAAGCACAACCACCCAGAAAGTGGCACCGGTCAGCATCGATCCGGCCATGGGTGACAAGCGGACGGGTCCTAGATGGATGAATCGGATATCCTCTCGAAGGGTGGCCACTCCACCCCGGACCAGAGAGGCGGGGCCCTGGGGCACCTCGCCGGATACCACGAGGTCAATGGGATCTGTAGAAACGGTCCGATAGGCTCCGGCCCCGGTATCGAAATACCCCATGGAAAGGGCGGGCAAGGTCCGGGTACCAGGCGCCCGTGGGATCAGAACAAACTCCCAGGTCTTGGATCCAGAAAGGCCAGCACCGGAGGGACGCACCGTCTCCGAAACCTCGGGAGGATACACTTCGAAGTCCTCCGGGAATTCCACCCTCGGATCGGGGATCGCCCTGAAGTTCCCCTGGCCCTGCGCGCGGAAGGTCAGCGTTACCGCTTCATTGGCCTCGACCGAATCCTGATCCAGAGACGCGGTGAGCTCCAGGCGGCCCACCACTCCGCTGAAAGGTTCCGGTCGACCTGGGGGGAGCGCCGCAACCTGCAGCTCGACGGGGTTGGACAAGACCGACGCCGGCACCACGGATGGGAAGATGTTCCGTCGGTCGAAGATGCTCTCGAACGGGTCCAGGGTACGGCGCCTCATCCTCACCTGAGCCTCGAGGCCCAGGGGTTCCAATGTCCGCTCTCCGGGCCCAGTGGGGATCAGTGCGAGACGGCGAATCGCCGCCGTCGTGTATTGGACCCCATTCCTCACCACCTGCTCCACCTGGGGTGGATCGGGCAAGGAGAGTTCCTCCACCCAGAAACCCTCCGGCTCAGGAATGCTTGTGAAGCTGTATCCGCTCACATCCACACGGGTGAAAATCCGATACTCGAGGATGAACGGTTGCCCTTCCCGGACGCTGGACCGACTCAACTCGGCTGTCACAAAAAGATCTTCAGGGGCGACTTCCCCTGGACCCCCGCCTCCCTCTCCTCCTCCCTGGGTGGGCGGAGGAGCCGCTGAGATGGTGATTTCCAGAGGTTCGGTGGTCAGGGCCTCGCCTTCCACACTCAGCTGGAAGGGCGGGATCTGGAATGTGCCCTCCTCCAAGGCCTGGTACCGGAGCTGGAGGGTGATGGACACGGTAGTCCGGTTGTTGACCATCTGCATGGAGGTGGAGCTTCCGCTCCCCAGATATGCGGCGAAGGCCGAGAGGTCCGGGAGATCCGGCTCACGATCCAGGCTCTGGGTGCCGGAGATCTCGATATTCACCACGAAGGGCCGGCCCACACCTACCGTTGCTTGATTGAGGTAGGCTCGGGCTGACACCTCCTGCCCGCGGAGCGGTTCCGGAACCAGCCCCTGTGGAATGGCCAGTACCACCGCCAGAGCGGCCAGATTTCTCAGCCCAACGCCTGGGGACCATCCGCGGGACATTCCTACCAAACCTTCCTGGGCCGCCTACCCGTGGACGGAACACGCTTCCGGTTCACGTCCCCTGGATCTTCCCGAATGGCGTCCAGGAGACGCTCTGCCTCTTCTGGGGTCATCTCTCCGGGCTGAGGCTGGGTTTCTGATTGACCCTCCTGCTGCTCCTGCTCCAAATCTCGAGGTGGAGCCTCCCCTTGTTGTGGGTCTCCCTCCCGTTGATTCTCCTGCTCGTCCTGGTTCTGAGACTGTGGGGATTCCTGACCCTGAGGCTGAGATTGATCCTGGTTCTCCTGGTTCTCCTCTCCAGAAGATTGATCTTGCTCTTCCTGGTTTTCCTCGTTCTCGTCGCCCGCTTGCTGCTCCTGCTCCTGGATAGCCTCCAGCACTCGCTCAAGGTTGTGTTTCGCGTCTGCATCCCCCGGTTCGGCCCGGAGTGCCTCTTTGAAGGCTTCCAGGCTCTCCTGGAGCCGCTGCTGGCGGAAAAGGGCATTCCCGAGGTTGTACCAGGCCGAGTTCCGAAGCCCTGGATCAGGACTCTCGAGGGCCTCCGCGAACCTCTCCATGGCCTGCTGGAAGTCCTGATTCTGGTAGAGGGCATTCCCGTCATTGAATCGGATCAGGGGTGATTCCGGGTCCTCCAGGAGGGCCTCCAGGTATTTCTGGTGTGCCTCTTCGAACCGACCTTCCGCGTAGAGCCGGTTTCCCTCCTCCACCTGACTCCGAGCTGGCTGGCCGGCCCCCGGGGTCGGGGTAACCCCCACCAGTGCCAGAAAGAGAACCACCATACCGGCCCGGGAGCCCAACCTCGCCGGACTCGAGGTCGGGGTTCTGGCCGACCAAGTTTGAAGGCATCTGTGAGGCGTTCTCAGCATGCGACTCCCTTTCTCCCGGACCCATTCTCCTCGTTCATCATTGGAAGCGCCCACTCCATCCCTCGTCGGCTTTCTTTCTCTCCGGTACCAGAGCCTCCACGACCAGGAGCGCTAGAGCCAGTCCCAAGAAGAGTTGGAACTGTTCCTCGAACTGGGTGATTTCCCGGGATTCCAACTCGTCCCCCTCCCCTGCCGCGATCTGGTCCACGAGCTCCTCGAAGGCCGTGGATCCAGCCACGACGCGAACAAAGCGTCCTCCGGTGGCCTCTGCCATACCTCTGAGAGTGGCCTCGTCGAGACGTGTGGTGACGACATTCCCCTCCTCATCTCTCAGAAACCCCGACCCTCCACCGGCGGGGTCTTCAGGAATCGGAACGCCTTCCACAGAGCCGATTCCTACAGCAAAGATCCGCACACCGCTGGTCGCCGCCCTCTGGAGTTGTTCGTCCACGAATCCTTCGTGGTCTTCCCCGTCCGTCACCACCACCAGAAGTCGATCCTCCCTGGCTCCTTGGTCTAGGGCGTCCAGGGAAATGCGAAGGGCCTCTCCCAGGTCGGTCCCCTGGACCGGCATCATCTCCGGAGTCATGGCATTCAAGAACATGGCGGCGGCGGTATAGTCAGCCGTGAGAGGGCTCTGAACGAAGGCGTCCCCGGCGAAGGCCACGAGCCCGATTCGATCTCCATCCAGACTCCGGATAAGACGCAAGATCGCCAGGCGTGCTCGGTCCAGGCGGCTTGGAGTCACGTCCTCCGCCAACATCGACCTCGACAGATCCACCGCCACCAAGACGTCCTGTCCTCGACGCCTGACCGTTTCGATCCGGGTCCCGAATTGGGGCCGAGCCAAGGCGAGAGCCAGGAAAACAAACGCCCCAAGGATCAGTGCCCCTTTCAGGATCCGAGCTTTCTGGTTCACGGAAGCCGTCAGACGCAAAACCAACTCCAGCTCCCCGAACCGCTCCAGAAGGGTCCTCCTTCTGATCCCGCTCAACCACATCCCCGCGAAAAGGAGGGGCACCAGGAGGAGGGCGAAGAGCCACTCGGGAGAGGCGAAGCGGAACATCTTCCTCCTAGCCCCCCATCCCGGGTCCGACCCGTCTCTGCTGACTCAGGATTCTCACCATCTCAGGGAAGCCTCCGCAACAGGGTCTGAGACAGTCCCAGTTCCAGGAGAAGCAAGAGGAGGCCGGCGGTCAAAACCGGAGGGAACCGCTCCCCGTACCTCGTGAAGTCCTCAACCTGGATCTCCGTGGTCTCCAGATCGTCGATTTCGGAAAAAACGGTCTCCAGAGTCTCCCGATCCGTGGCCCTGAAATACAGCCCACCCGTCAGGTCGGCCATTTCCTGAAGGGTGGGCTCGTCCAGATCGACCCTCATGTTGACGTACTGTCGCCCTGTTCGTGGATCGGTGACGGGAACCCGGGCCGTCCCGTGGGTCCCAGCACCGATGGTATACACCCTGACCCCCAGGGCCTGTGCCATCTGGGCAGCCGTATTGGGACCGATCTCGCCACGGTTATTCCGGCCATCTGTGAGGAGGACGACCACTTTGGACTCAGCTTCAGAGCTCTGCAGGCGTTTGACCGCCGTTGCCAGACCCATCCCCACCGCGGTTCCATCCTCAATCATCCCTACATCCAACTCTTCCAGGAGGCTGACGATCACCCCGTAATCCAGTGTGAGTGGGGCTTGTGTATACGCCTCTCCGGCAAAAGCCACCAATCCAATGCGATCGTTCCTGCGACCGCGAACAAACTCGGCAGCCACCTCTTTGGCGGCCTCGAGTCGGTTCGGTTCAAGGTCCTCTGCAAGCATAGAACTGGATACATCCATGGCCAGGAGGATGTCGATCCCCTCCGTCAGGATCGTCTCGGAGGTGACACCCGTCTGAGGTCGAGCCAGGGCCAGGACGATAGCGACCAGCCCGAGGATCCTCAGTGCACCGGGAATCCAACCAGCCCACCGGGTCCTACCCAACCCGGTCCTCTCTACGAACTCCACAGCCGAATACCGCAAGGCCCCTGACCGACTGCGCTCCCACCGCCGCTGGGCCCATACCACCAGGGGGAGCAAGAGAAGGAGTCCGAGAAGAAGAGGGTCCTGGAAGCGGAACACTAGCTGCCTCCTCCCGGGCCGGGCTCCCCACCCAACTCCACAGCGGAGACGGGGACCTGCCCCTCATCATCAGGGCTCTCCGTCGTGCCGATTTCACTCGTCGGCTCTGAAGCGACAGGTACTGTGCGCTCCACCAGTTCCCGCCCAAGCAGGAGTACAGAATGGGCCACCGAGGGATCAGGCCGGAATTTGGCGAACTTCACCATATCGCATCGGTTCAGGAAGTCCCCGAACCCTTCAACGACCTCGCCTCCCAATCCCACCCTTTCCAGACCAAGCTTGATGAATCGGGTCGTCATTTCCAGGGCAGGAAGGTGGAACCTCGCCTCCAGATAGGTCCGAATAATCTCCGATGCCCGGATGTGATACTCCTTGACCTCTCCTCGCTCCAGAAGAGGCGAAGCCTCGAGACGGGCCAGCGCTTCAAGGGCCACCTCGTGGGGCGGTCGAGGTGGAGGCTCGGGTTTCGTTTCTCCCTCTCGAGGGTCCTTCCTCCAGAACCTCCGGGACAGCCACCAGAAAAGAAGACCGGCCAAAAACAGGCCGAGGAGGGGCAAAAGATAGACGACCAACGCTCGCGGGATGCGGAGGGGCCCCTTGATATCCCGGATATCTCCGCTCTCGTCCAACCCGACACTCTCGAGCCGGATCCCGAAAGGGTTGGTCTCCAGGAAGACCGTTTCTCCTCCTGGCACCTCCACACCCACCTCGATGGGAGGGACCTGCAGGTCGCCCAGTTCGAATGCCGCCAGTGTCAAGACCAGGGAGGAGCTTGCGAGATCACCCTGGAGGGAAGGAGGGCCCAGGCGCGCATCAAGAACCTCGAAGGGGGAAAGATCCAGGCTATCAGGCCAAATCAGCCTCGATCCCTCCGGGTAGTCGACCCGGATCGCCATCGTCACACGATCTCCCACAGTGACGACTGTGGTGTCGACATCGGCCCGGATTTCAGGGAGCTGACCCCAAGCCCCGGCATGGGGCCAGAAGAGGACTCCGGCGATCGAGAAGGCCCGAACGATCCGGCACAGTCTCTCTCTCACCGGAACCTCCGCACCCGCTGTCGGAAGAAGCGCATGAGGGGTTCTACATACGGCTCACCAGGCTCGATATCGATCACGTCCACCTTGGATCGCCGGAAGTCCCGGTCCAGCGCCTCCCTCCGTTCCTTGGCTTCTTTCTGGAATGCTTCCCGGAACCCCGCCCTGGAGGTATTGACGACGAACCGTTTCCCCGATTCCGGGTCCTCCAACTCCACGAACCCGATGGGGGGCACGTCCAACTCTCGGGGATCCGTCATGCGGACCGCGATGAGGTCGTGCCTCTTCCCCACTACGGCCATCGGCCGAAGAAAACCGGACCCGAGGAAGTCCGATACCAGGAATACCACAGCCTTCCTCCGGGTCACCCGAGACAGGTACTCCAGAGCGCCGGCGATATCGGTACCCCGACCTTCGGGCTTATGGTACAGCAACTCTCGGAGTACCCGAAGGACGTGGCGACGACCTTTCCTGGGCGGGACGAACTTCTCCACCCGATCGCTGAAGAGGATCAACCCGATCTTGTCGTCATTCTTGATGGCGCTGAATGCCAGGACAGCGCTCAGCTCCACTGCGACCTCCCCCTTGAACCGCACTCTGCTCCCGAAGTTGCCAGAGGCGCTCACGTCTACCAGGAGCATTACCGTGAGCTCTCGCTCCTCCTCGAAAACCTTTACGAAGGGGGCCCCGGTGCGAGCAGTGACGTTCCAATCGATACTGCGGATGTCGTCCCCGTACTGGTACTCCCGGACCTCAGAGAATGTCATCCCCTGGCCCTTGAACACCGAGTGGTACTCGCCGGAGAACACCTCGTTAACCAGACCTCGGGTAGAGATCTCGATTCGGCGGACCTTCTTGAGGATCTCCCGGGGAATCATCGACCCCTCCCCTGAATCCCGTCGCCCTCGAAGGCCCTTCCAGCCGCGTCAAGCATTCCCATCCGCCGATCCATGGGTTCAGGGTACCTCGACGCTGTTGAGGATCTGAGTCACCACATCCTCCGAGGTGACCTCCTCCGCCTCGGCTTCATAGGTGAGGAGAACACGGTGTCGTAGCACATCCATGGCCATCGCCCTTACGTCATCGGGAGTGACGTAGCCTCTGCGCTGGAGGAATGCCTGGGCCCTGGCCGTCTTGGCCAGGTAGATGGAAGCCCGGGGAGAGGCGCCATAGGAGATGAGGTCCGGGAGGTCGTCCAAGCCATAGGCGCCCGGGTTCCGGGTGGCCAATACCAAATCCACGATGTACTGCTCTACTTGTTGGTCCAGATAGATCATCTCCGCGGCCTTCCGGGCCCGGAGGATCTCCTCTGGCGTGACCACCGACGTCACCTCGGGTTCGGGACCCGTAGACATCCGGCGCATGATCTGGAGTTCATCTTCCCGGGAGGGATAATCCACCGAGAGCTTCAGCATGAACCGATCGACCTGGGCCTCGGGAAGAGGATACGTCCCCTCCTGCTCAATGGGGTTCTGTGTGGCCAGGACCAGGAAAGGGGCTTCCAGAGGGAATGTGTTCTCCCCGATGGTAACCGTCCGCTCCTGCATGGCCTCAAGGAGGGCGGACTGAACCTTCGAGGGCGCCCGGTTGATCTCGTCGGCCAGGATGATATTGGAGAATACCGGGCCTTTCCGGGTCCGGAACTCCTGGTCTTTGGGGTCATAGACCAGCGTTCCGATGAGGTCGGCCGGGAGCAGGTCTGGTGTAAACTGAATTCGGCGAAAAGTGGTTTCCACGGCCCGGGCCAGCGTCCGGACGGTCAGGGTCTTGGCCAAGCCGGGGACCCCCTCCATGAGAACGTGGCCGTCCGCCAGGAGACCGATGAGGAGCCGCTCCACCATCATCTCCTGCCCAACGATCACCCTTCCTATTTCCTCCAGAAGGCGGGGAAGGAAGGCGCTCTCTTGCTGGATCTTTTCCTGAATGACTTCGATGTCCCGATTCATGGTCCTTCTCGGGTTGGAGACAGAATTCCGGTCTTGCCTGGGGTCGCAACCACGGCGGCCACCCAGCAGAGAAAAATACTCGGCCGAATATTGAGATGACCACCCCTGCCCGGAGCGTTGCACCTGGCCGGAGCCAGGAGAACATCGAGGTATCACCCACCATCGGTCAGGAACCCAACGTCAGGGCGTCGCCCGGTTGGCTTGGAGGGGTGTGGCTCTTATTCTGCACAGAGCCCAAGAAACAACCCAATGGCCGGCGTCGTCATATAGCCGGTCGGAAACCGGAGGAGACAACCGATGGCCTCGTCCCTTCTGTCCCGCCCCCCTTATCCAGGCCGACAAGGTTCAACCCCGGCGTCCCGACGGAAAAGCTGGGGGATTATGGCCCTGGTCCTTTCTTTTTGCCTGTTGGCCTCCGGCTGCGCGGAAGGGGATGAGAGCTCCCGTGCGGCCCCACTGGGGGCGAGCGGAGTCTCACATCAGGATCTTGTCGCTTTTTTCCAGGAATGGAGGGAGTTCCAGGCCCCCCATTCCGTGGAGGGGGTCCCGGACTATTCCGCCTCGGCCATGGCCACCCAGCACGAAGAACTGGCGAACTGGCAGGCCCGACTCGCCGCCTTCGACACCTCCGGCTGGTCGACGGCGGAACAGGTCGACTACCACCTGATCTGGGCAGAAATGAACGGTCTGGACTTCGATCATCGGGTACTGCGGCCGTGGGCCCGGAACCCGGCATTCTATGTGATGGTCTTCAACGCCCAGAGCGACGTGCCGGCCCACGAGGGCCCCGTGGTCCACGGGTGGATCGACACGTGGACCTTCGAGTACCCTCTCTCCGACGAAGATGCCTCCCTTTTGACTGATCGGTTCGGGACGATTCCGGCCCTTCTGGATCAGGCTCGTCAGAACCTGGTGGGCGATGCCCGAGATCTCTGGATGGGTGGAATCCGAAGCATGGAAGGGCAAATAGCAGACCTCTCCGCCTTTGCCACCCGGGTCCAAGGTACCAGCGCCGATCTGGATGCGGCCCTTCAGGCGGCCATCCGGGCAACGCAAGAGTTCAACGCATGGCTGGTGGAGAAGGCCCCTTCGAAGACCGGGCCCTCCGGGGTGGGCATCGAGAATTACAACTGGTACCTGCGGAATGTGCACCTGGTCCCATACACCTGGGAGGATGAACTCCGGGTAATGCGTCGTGAGTTGGCGCGGTCCCACTCGGCCCTGAAGCTGGAGGAGCACCGTAACAGGCACCTGCCGGAACAGGACCGCATCGCCGACCCGGCCCGGTATGACCGGCTCCTGAACGCGGCTGTGGACGATTACATCTCCTTTCTGGACCGGAACCAGATTCTCACGATGCGGGACTATATGGCCCCAGCCCTGCGGGAGCGCATCGGGAGCTTCCAGCCCATCGATGCCCCAGAAGCCCTTCGGGGGTTCTTCTCGGAGGTCAGCTATCGGGACCCTCTCACCATGCGAACCCATGGGCATCACTGGTTCGACCTGGCCATGATGGAGGCGGAGCCTCACCCAAGCCCCATCCGAAGCACCCCTACGCTTTACAACATCTGGGACAGCAGGGCAGAGGGAATGGCCACTGGCATGGAGGAGTGGATGATGAATGCCGGGCTCTTCTCGGACAGTCCCCGGTCGAGAGAGCTCATCTATATCCTGGTGGCTCAACGAGCTGCTCGAGCCATCTCAGGACTCTACCTCCATTCCAATGACTACTCCATGGAGGATGCGGTGAAATTCGCCGCGGAGTGGACCCCCAGAGGTTGGATGCCCGAAGACAGCGAGACCGTTTGGGGAGAGCAATACCTCTACCTCCAGCAGCCCTATTACGGCTCCAGCTACCTGATGGGTAAGTACCAGATGGAAGAGTTGATGGCCGAGCGGGCTGCGGAGCTGGGTGCCGAGTACACCATCAAGAAGTTCATGGATGCTGTGGAGGCCTCCGGCCTGATTCCACTCTCCCTGATCCGATGGGAGATCACGGGAAGAATGGACCAGATCAGAGAAATGGTCGGGCGGTAGGCGGGGCCGTCCCTTCCCCTCCACCGTCTCCCGGGGTTCGGGGCACCCCTCTTGCAGGGACTCCGGAAGCACCAAAAAAGACAAGGTAGACATCCACGTTTCGAGTTCTTTGGACTGGAGAAGGGACAATGGGGACCACGAGCGGTTCGGATCAGAAGCCTCTCTGGCTGGAGATCGAAGAGGGAATCCTCGGACTCACGGAAGCGGAGCTCGAGGACGGGGCTAGGGAGAGCACGGTGAAGAAGATTGCGGCCCAGCTGGACGGGAAGGGCTTCAATGTCTCTCAAACCGGTGGTTTTCTTCTTGACTTGAGATGGGCTCTGGATGCTCGGAAATCCGTTGGCCGGCCTTTCCTGAAGGAGCTGAACGAAGCGGTCGGTTCGCTCACCCTGGAGGACGTGGCAAATCCCCAGTCAGCTACCACACGGATCGTGGCTGAGTTGGGGGAAGCCTGGGCGGTGGTAAGGGGCGGAGATCAGATCAGGGACATTGGAAGGATCGTCGAGAGCACCAAACTCAGCCTGCTCATCGCCAAGGCAAAGACCATGGAAGGCCACGGGGGGGTGCGCTACCTCCGGGAAGAGGCCGTGGCCGATCTTTCGATTCTCGAGGGAATGGGAATCACCCAGGAGGAGCTGGACGAGGTCGACGCGGCGATCGCGGCCGAAAAGGCGGAGATTGAACGAGTGAAGGAACTCCTAGCCGCGGTATCGGAGAAACCCGAGCAGGACCGAATCAAGCACCTCTTGAACAGTGAGGTGGCCGAAGAGCTTATCGTGAGCATCGCCGAGGTGGATCAGAGCGCCATCGAAGCCACCAAGGTTGCCATGGAAGAGGAGCTGAAAGAAAAGCAGCGCCTGGCTGAGGAAGCTGCGGCCAAAAAGAAGGCAGAGGCGGAAGGGCCTTCCCTGGAGAACATATCGGCCGACGAGATGCTGGAGCACATCGAGGCAATCCGGGAGATTCTGGACTTCTCCGATCAGGAAAAAGAGATCCGCGTCATGTGCGAACAAAGTGGGATTCCCAAAGCCCTCGTGGAGATCACGGTCTCGGATCCGGAAAAACTGGACGAGTTGGAGGAGAAGGCCGAAGCGGAGGCCTAGCAGCAGCTGACCAGGAGGGCCCCGCAGCAGAAAGAAAAAAAGAAGGCCCAGCGGAAAAGCCGGGCCTTCTTTTCGGAATGGCCGCTACTGGACTCGAACCAGTGACCCCATCGATGTGAGCGATGTGCTCTACCAGCTGAGCTAAGCGGCCTGTTGGGATTCTCTCGAACCCCCTCAAAACGATCTGGCCGGGCCCTCGGACCCGGCCATTGAATACCCCCAGGGGGAATCGAACCCCCGTCTCCTGGCTGAGAACCAGGTATCCTGGG
>CBDUAX010000071.1:0-12157 GCA_965365235.1 uncultured bacterium | reverse complement strand
TCCCGTTGCCGGATCAAGAGCGTCCCGTAATCCAGATACGTCATCTTTTCGGCCTCGACCCAACCAATCCCAGATCCTACCTCGGTAGAACGGCAGCGGGCTTCGTCTCCCCGGATTCAAGGGAAAATCGCTCCGTACACCCGGCGCAACCTACACCCCCCAAAACTCGTCTTATGAATTAACCCCTCTCAAGCGATCGAGATGGGGTTGGACAGCGTGAGCTGGGCGCGCACTCCCAGCCTGAGGCTTGGTCAGCCTCCTGAACTCATGGTGCCTTCGTGAGGGAATGGGCGCCGCGCATTCTCGACGGGGAATGACGGCGCCCAATGCCCTTGGGGCTCCGGCAGGGGCAGGAGTGACACCGCAGGGGGTGATTGATCCGAGACTGTCCCCCGGTTCCTTTCTCACTGTCACCCACCGAGGACGTCCTTCAGGCCGATTCCCCCTGGATACAGGGTTTGCCAAATGGCACGCCTCCTGCGAAGTAGTACAGGTCGCCCCCGCGGTTTGGGATACGGTAGACTACAGCTCCGGAGGTGACTCGTGACCACCCCCTTCGTGCTCTCTGTCCTTCTGCCCGTCTGGTTGGGGCTTCCGGTACTTCCGTTACCGCTGCTTGAACTGGATCAGGTGCAGGTGAAGGAACCACTCGAACTCGGGTTCCACTCCCGGCACTATCAGGCCCCCTTCAGTTTCGAGCTCTTCGAGCCCGCCTACGTGGCGGTCTTCCAGATCAAAGGGAAGACTGCCGACCTGGTCTTCCCCTTTCTGGGGCCCGATCTCCGGCACCTCCGGTTCCAGGAGAAAGCGCAAATCGAGGTCCCCAATCACCTCTTTCAAGCGGGGATCCATGTCGTGCCCCGAGCCAGATCTGGGACCTGGTGGGCCAGAACCCTCAACCAGACTCTCCCATTCTCACGCTACCTTTTGGTGGTAGCCTCTCGAGATCCGTTGGATTTCGAGGGCCTGAACAGGCTGCTCCGCAGGGGTCGCTCCATGGGTTTTGTGGAGCCGGACCTGTCGGTAGTCTTGGCCCAGGCCATTGTTCCCGATCCGGACAGTCAGGATTGGACTGCCTATCTACATTGGATCCGGTGAGACGGCTGGGCCTGGCAGCCCAGGAATCCCCATGGGCTGAGATTGTCTGACATCGGATCGGCCAACAAGGATTGGAGTTGATGGAACCTGACCAGGATATCCGTGCCGAAGTTTTGCTCGGTCAGCTGAATGAGATTGATGAGCGGATCAGGTTTGTGAAGGGTCGCAATCTGACCCTCAAGCAGCGAGTCTTGCACGCTTCGGTCGCAGGGGCCTTCGTGATCCTGCTGGCTCTTTCGGTCTCCGACCTGGCCCGGCTAGGGTTTCTCCCGGCGATCCCAGCAGTGGGATTGATCTTACTCCTATTCGGTTCAGGGCCATTGATCCGACGGAATCAGACGAGAAAGCTCGAGAGGGAGAGGGACCGGGTCCTGGCTTTTTATGAGGAAATCGATCGGACGGCAGGGCTGATTTCAGAACAGAAGGGGGATGCCGGCTAGTTACCGGCCCACGGCTCGTCAACGCTGGAGCTCGGACGCGCGGGGAAATGGATCGAGGAATCCTCGTAAGACACACGCCCCCTCAGGCAACGCCGGTCCCGCTCGATGCTCCCTCTGTCCCTACATCCTCCCGAAGCCACTCCATCGCTGCGTCCCGAGCCTTGAACGCCCGGATCGGGTAAGGGAACTTCCAGTTTTCGGCCATCGTTGTGACCCAACGGGCCATCCCGAACCCGGCAGTCGAACCAGCCAAGATCGCCGTCCTTCCTCCTTTTCGAGAGTCCAGAAAGGGTTTGACGGAGAAGAAGAGGGGGTAGAGGTCGTTCAGCGAGAGCCCGGAGACATCGGCGTCCGCCCCGTCCCAGAGGACGAGAGGGTGCGGGTCGTTCCTGAGGAGGTTGAGTGCCGCCCCCAGGATCTCTCCGGCCGTGACCGCCCCCGTTACAACGACCACGGAAACAGGTGTTGGAGTGAAGATTTCAGATGTGCTTACGGGCACCGTGGCCCCCCGGTTTCCGGCCTCAGGGGAAACGTCTCTCAGATCCCAAGGTAACATGGGTCCCTACCAGGGTTCTACCTTCCCGCATGTTTCGTTCCGGGGGGCCCTTCGGCCACCTGATCCAACCCTCCTCTCAGGGTCTTCTGCATGCTCGGTCAGGATGGCGTGATAAAGGTGCTTTCCACGATCGTTCGATTGCCATTCTCATGGTAGGCCAACAACTCGATCTTGTACTCCATTCCCTCCTCGAGGAACTGGGGCGGAACGGTAAGGCCCGACAGGGAGGCTGGAACGATCACGTCAATGGTACCCTCGGCGTCTTCGCTTTCCAGGATGATCTCTATCGACTCAGCCTCCGGAGCATTCCAGGTGATGACTGTGTCCAAGGGGTCCACGGTCGCCCCGTCGGACGGGAAAAAGTCGAACGCCGGGACGAAGTCATGAGAAAGTTCCGCCTCACTGAAGAGGAATCCGCCTTCCATGGTTCTTCCGGAGAACAGGTATTCCCCGGCAGGAAAGAGCGCGAGAACCTCCGCCGGTGAGGGTTCCGCGCTCTCGAATCGAAGCTCCGTGATCCCCAGCTCCGCCAGCGGCCCTTTCGCGGAGATCTGCACGACCTTCGAGTGGTCTGATCCAGCGATGACTACCCGACTCCATCCCTCCGCATCCAGGAGTACCTGGAACCCGAGATCATTGTCGGTGGTGTTGAACTCGAAGAAGACTTCGGCGTCTGCGAAGGGTTCTCCCCGGCGCCGGAAACTCTCGTCATCGAGCTCCTCGTCGAACGCCAGAAGAGTATTGGGGTCCTGGGCCTGGTCTGGTGCGGGCTCGGCCTGGACCGGGCTGTCTCCGCACCCACCGGGAAGGACGAGCAGGAGAATGGTTAAGAAAACTCGGGTAAGGATTGGTCCTTCAGGTGATGGCCGCATGGCTCTTTCCTCACTGGCTGTTGGGACGGGATCGGACCGGGTCGGGAGGACCCTCCAACCGAGGAACCAGTGAGCGGACCGTGTTGTGACAGGAGGGAGTTTTCCTTCTCGGACGATGCCGGCAAGGAAAGGCGAAGACCCCGCTCCGACCAGGTCGTCGCGGGGCCTTCTCAGAAAAGACGTTGAGGTCGACAGCCGGACTCATGTTTAACGGTTGGTCTTCGGTTGTCTGATCCGCTTCGACCACAACGTCTTGTTCGTCTATCCCAAATATCGGCGGGAGTGGGCAGGACTTTAGTATCCGGCCTGATTGCGGCTCGCACCTTCCGAGTACATCCACTGCCCGGGGCCAGGGGATCTCGTGGGTCACGTTTCAGGCCAGAGCCCGGTCTTGAACTCTTCGGAAGGGCTGTGCTCGCCCATAGCTCATCGACCTCCAGAGCCATTCCAGGGGCCCAAAACGGAACCGTGCCAGCCACCAGGGGGACAGTGTCAACTGGATCGTCCAAACCCCCAATACGATCAGAATCTGGCCGGTTCGTTCCACCGTTCCGAATAGCCCGAAGCCGTGCCCATAGAAGAGGGTGGTGCAGATGAGCGTCTGCATGATGTAGTTCGTGAACGCCATTTGCCCGGTGGATGCCAACGACCGGTAGAGCCAGCTACCCGGGGCTCGTTGGCAGAAGAGCATCACAAGGCCTATCCAACCCAATGCCAATGGAATGCTTCCCCAATAATTGAATTGGATTCCTCCGAAGAATCCGGTCTCCAGCGCCCACCCCGTGGCGTTCTGGTACCAGATTCCGCCGAGAATCAGGGGCATCCCTACAAGGACGGCGGCCAGAATCATCTTCTGGTAGATCCGGGCTGGGAGCCCAGCACTGAAAACGCCCAACTTGAACAGACCCATGCCGAGGAGCATGACTCCACCGGCTCGCCAGGACAGGTTGAACAGGAAGACGAAGGTCTCCATCATCAGGATCTGGGGAGCGCGGTGGGCCATCTGCTCCGTCCAGCTTCCTCCCAAAGCCCCGAGTTCGGCCTGGACCTGGGCGGCTGTCGGTGCCCACATCTCCTTCATCCCCAAGACCGACTCCTCAGGCCAGTAGGGCATGGAGAACTGGCTCATGAGGTTGAGGAGCGACGCGATGGCAATGGAGGTCAACCCAAGGAGAATGAGGGTCTTGGGGTTTCTTTCGCGGAACAGGTAGACCAGGAGCCCGCACATGGCGTAGGTGTAGAGGATGTCCCCGGTCCAGAGAATCCACCCGTGAGCAATCCCAAACAGGACCAGAACTCCCATGCGCCGGTAGTGGAGCCCACTCGGCTTCCTCCCCTTGGCCTCGGCCCGCTCCGACATGAGTACAATCCCTGCTCCGAAAAGCATGGAGAAGATCGTCAAGAACTTCATGTCGAAAAACAGGTGGCTGAAGAGCCATACCCCGTAGTTAAGGCCGGTGAGGTCACCGTATGCGTTGGGGTTGAAGTAGGCGGGGCCGATCATGGCGAAGCTCTGGATGTTCATTACCAGGATCCCCAGGACGGCGAAACCCCGGAGGACGTCCATTGAGACAATCCGCTCCGCTTGGGTGGTGGGGCCGGGGGGCTCGGTCATCTTGCACGCTCTCTGAAAGGGACAGGATGAAACACTTCGTCACACGGCAGGGGATCGCAAGCACTTCTTCCATACAACCCTTTCCCCGGTCCCGGCCACATATTGTCAGGGACTGATCGATCAACTGCCATCCAAGGATGTGACTCGGAGGCACATGGCAGATCAAAGAAGTGACCGGGAGCTGGCACGACTGGTCGTGGATGAGGGTGACGAGGCCGCGTTCCGGACCCTCTACCGGCGGCACAATCCCAGGGTCAATGGATTTGTCCTTCGAATGGTGGGGGGCGACGTAGCGGAGGCAGAGGACATCCTCCAGGAAACGTGGATTCGGGTGGCTCGGGCCCTGGATCGATTCCGGTGGGAATCGGCCCTGAGTAGCTGGATCAGCGGCATCGCTCTGAACCGGGTCAGAGAGCTGGCGAGAAAGAAGAAGCGGTCTCTGGTTGAAGTGGATGGCGAGTGGGAGGTGCCGGTTCCGCCGTCGGCCACCGGAAGACGAATCGACCTGGAGCGGGCTCTGGAGTTGTTACCGCCCGGATTCAGGACGGTGTTGGTCCTCCACGATGTGGAGGGTTTCACACACCAGGAGATCGGCAAACAGCTGGGAATCACCGACGGGACATCGAAAAGCCAGCTCCATGGGGCCCGAAAAGCCATGAGGAGACTGCTCAACGTGGGTTTGGAGACAGCGTGAGATGGGCAAAAACGAAGAGTACCACCCAGACGGGATCGGAGAGATGAGTGGAGAACCCGATCTCACCCCGGAGGAGAAGATGGCCTTCCAACGACTCCCAAAGGAGGTGGAGGCTTCTGACCTCCTGGAGGAGCGGATCGTTCGGACCCTGAAGGATGAAGGGATCCTGGGAAACCGGCACGGAGGGGTGGGAGCAGCTCGAGGATCGGCTGGACCGACCAGGGAAAGCTGGCTCAGGCCGTGGATGGCTGTGGCTGCGGTGGCAGCTTCGTTGGCTCTCTTTTCTTCCGGAATGTTTTTGGGACAGTGGATGGGCAATCGGAGCACCGCACAGGCCTTTCTCGCCGTTCGCGAACAGGATGCTACCCAGCTGGCCATGACGATCCAGGAAGCTGGGTCCCAGTACGTATCGGCCCTTGCGGCTCTGAGTGAGCTGGGGGTCCCGGGAGAAGAAGAGGGGGCCGAAGGGTCTTCGCTGACGGGGGCGGACCTCCAGCAGGGGCGAGAAGTAGCGCTAGGGGCTCTTTATGGCGCGGTCTATGAGTTGGCTCGCATGAGTCCTGACGACATGGATGTTCTCCAGGTTCTTCAGATCCTGAATGACCGGCGCCAGAGGGAAGAAGGCGGCGGGGTGAAGACACTGAATACGGTTTGGTTCTAAGACGAATGAAGAGGCGTGGGTGCCGGGTTCGAGAATGGACAAGGGGGCCCACATGAACCGAGGAGTACCGATGATGAAGACGACGAAGATGATGACGCTGGTGGGGGTGGCCCTGGGGCTGACGGGACCGAATTCCCTCGATGGTCAGGCGGTGGTGGCTTCTGGTCAGGCGTGCGAATCGGGTGTGGTGGAGGGCCACCTGGGAATTTCAGGTCTCGACTGTGTCGGGGACTGCGAGATCACCCTGGCCAGGTCCGGGAAGGAGGAGCGCTGGTCCTTCAGCACGGAGCCCAAGGTTTTTAGCATTGAGGACGGTGGGCCAGCCGACGGCATCCTCCGGGCCGGAGACTACCTGGTGGCTATTGATGGGATCCTCATCACTACCCGTCGGGGAGGACTCAGGTGGGCCAACCTCGAGCCTGGGGAGGTGGTTACGGTTCGATATCGTCGTGAGGGCCGCGTCCAGGAGGCCGGAATTCGGGTGGGCAGTCGGTGCGCTCGGGAGCCCGTGACCGCTGTGGGGGTGGGACGGGTAACCATCCCGGAACCGGACCTCCCGCCTGAGCCGACGCCTCCTCTCAGGCCCGACGAGACCAGGGTGGCGGTGGGGATCGCCACGGCGCCCCGAGTTCGAGTCGCAGAGCCGGTACCTGCTGCTGACGCGGCTGTGGCCAGCTATGAGACGGCTGTGGCCAGCTATCGGACGGCCGTAGGCCTGGCGACCTCCGGGGTCCTGGCCACAAGCCCCCTCCTGGACTCGAGCTTTACCGGGCGGCTGGGGATCGGATTCTCCTGCTCCGAATGCGGCACCTCAACGAATGATTCTACGGGGGTGACCACCTGGTTTTTCTCCTCGCCGGTTGAGGTCACCAAGGTGAACTCCGGCGGGCCTGCCCAAAAGGCTGGAATCCGCCTGGGAGATCTCATCAAGACCATCGGTGGCCATGAGATCTCCTCGGAGGAGGGTGGAGAGGCTTTGTCTAGGCTGGAAGTGGGTGTGCCGGTGGAGCTTACCGTAGTGCGAAGGAATGGCCGAGAAGAGAACGTCACGGTGGTACCCGTGGGACGGGAGCCGAGGGCGATCTCCGGGGCGGTGGCACCGGTGGCCGAACCCGATGAGCCGAGCCCCCCGTCCCGGGTACGGGTCGCTCCGGGCGCGGCCGCGGCTCCCAGGGCTGTCGGCGTTGCCAGGGGCGTCAGCACCGGTCGGGTATCGGCCGCTGCCCCCATGGCCGACGTGGTGGCTGGCCCCGATGAACTCCCTATCAGCTTCTCCGGGACGGTATCGGGTGTGGAGGTGGTGGTTCGGGGCGGGCCGGTGGCCGTCTCCGAGCTCCAGGGTGCCCGGACCCTCATCATCAATGCCGATGGCCTCTGGGTCCGCATCCGGGTTCCAGCCGGCACCGGCAGGTCAGGTGGAGGTAGCCTCAGGAGGTAGCCGCCGGAGGATTGGCCCGGGGCAGGTACCCGGCTCGATAGGTAGATCCGTCCACCCACGATGTTGAAAGGGGCCGGTGCCTCGGGGAGGCGCCGGCCCCCTCTTCCCACTACTCCCCTTTCAGGATGTCCACAGGGTCCAGTCCAGCAGCCCTCCGGGCCGGGAAGTAGCTCGCGGCGAGGATTGCGACGACCATCAGAGCACCGGCGAACAGGAAGGTCGCCGGGTCCCGGGGCTGGATCCCGAACAGTTCGCTTTCCATCAATCGCCCGAGGCCCAAAGCCATAAGGGTTCCAGCACCCATTCCAATCCCTGCCATCACCAGACCCCGCCGCAGGAAGGCGCGGAGGACGCGGGTCTTCTCGGCACCCATGGCCAGCTGGATCCCGATTTCCCGGGACCGGAGCTGAACCAGATAGGCCAGGACACCGTACACGCCCATGACGGCCAGGAGGCCCGCCAGAACGCCGAGGCTGCCCAGGAAGATGGCCGAAAACCGAGCCGAGACCATGGCGTATGATCCCCCGATCTCATCGCTCAGCGGCCTGAGGTAGGGACTCCCATCCGGGTTTTTCTCCTCAGCTACCCGCCGGACCGAGGCGAAAAGAGAAATGGGATCGGACCCGGAACGGATCACCCAGTTGTTCATGGATGCGGGCTGCTGGGCCACCGGGAGATAGGCCATTCCCATCGGATCGTAGTTGAGGCGATACCGGACGTCCCCCACGATCCCAACGATTGTGAACCAGGGAGGATCGCCATCGGCCCGGTGGGATTCCCGACGAATTCGGAGGCCGAGGGGCGACTCGCCAGGGGCGATGCGGTTGGCCAAGGTCTGGCTGATCACCGTCACGGGCTCTGATTGGGCTCGGTCATCCTGGGTGAGCAGGCGACCGGCTACCAGCGGGATCTCCATGGTCTCGAACCACGATGGAGTAACCGTTGCGAAGTGGAGGGTCGTCTCTACAGGCCCATCCATCGTCTCAATGGTGGTAGGGGGTGCAGACCAGCCACCGACGAAGGGCATCTGGTTGGCTGCGGCCACATGCTGGACCCCCGGCAGCGCCCGGAGTCTTTCCTCCATGTCGCGGTAGTATGCCTGAATCCCTGCCCAACCCTCCGGGGACTCCGCTTCGACGGCATTGGGGAAGAGAGCCGGTGGAGTCGTCAGGGAGGCCACGAGGGTACTCTCCGGCTCGAATCCGGTATCCACCGCCATCAAGCTCATCATGCTGCGGATCACCAGACGCGCACCAATGACCATCACAAAGGCCAGGGCAATCTGCGAAACCACCAGACCCGCCTGGGCCCGATTCCCCGACCGGCTTCCGGCCAAACTCCGTCCACCCTCCTGAAGCACATCGGTGATGGAGGTCCGGGCGGTCCGGAACGCAGGGAGGAAGCCCGTGACGACCGTGGTCAACAGGGAGAATCCCAGGGCTGTTAAAAGGAGCCCGCCGTCCACCTCTATTTCGTTCAGTCTGGGGAGATCACTCGGCATGAGAGAGAGGAAAGGCTTCATTCCGAAGCTTGCCAGACCGAGACCCACCGCTCCGCCCAGGAGAGAGATCAAGAGGCTTTCGGACATTTGTTGAGTGATCAGCCTTCGGTTTCCGGCTCCCAGGGCACGCCGAACCCCGATCTCCCGGCGCTTCTCAGAGGCTCTGAGGAGGAACAATCCGGCGATGTTCGTGCACGCGATGAGAAGGACCAGCGCCACCGCGCCCAGGGAGATGAGAAGGCCCGATCCGCTGTCGGCGATCACCATATCCTTTTGAAAGAACAGACCGACGCCATGTTCGGCCTCCTCCGGGTGGGCCTCGCCGATTCGAGTCGCGATGTGGCCCATCTCCCGCCGTGCCTGGTCGAGCGTGAACCCTGGAGCCAGTCGGGCAATCACCTTCATGTAGCCACTATTCCGGACCGGCGACGTCTTCAGCTCATCGGGAAACGAACCCCAGAGTTGGGAGGAGGGGTCCGGGAAGGTGAATCCCTCGGGCATGATCCCGACTACCGTGTACAAACTCCCGTCGAAATCCAGCTGCCGCCCGAGGACATCCGGATCTTCTCCAAAGACGCTTTGCCACAAACCATGGCTGAGAACCGCTACCGACGGGGCCCCTACGGCATCGTCCGCCGGGAGGAGCGGCCGTCCCAGCGCTGCCGGTACCCGGAGGGCGGAGAAGACTCCTGAAGTGGCCAGAGTGGCCATGAGGCTGATGGGTCCGTCCGGACCCTGGAGGGTGACCCGAGCACCGGCGTAGCCTCCTCCCGCGGTGAAGACAGGACTCATCTCCATCCAGTCCAGATGGACCTCATACGGAACGGCCCAGAGACCGGATATCTGAGGAGCCGTTGGAGCAAAACCGGTGACCTTCTCATCGATGCGGAATGCCTCCACCAGCTCCTGGGATTCCGGGTAGGGAAGGGGTTTCAGGAGGATGGTGTTCACCAGACTGAAGATGGAGGTGTTGGCCCCGATCCCGAGACCCAGGCTGGTGATGGCGATGAGGGAGAGGGCGGGACGCCGGAGAAGGAGGCGGGCCGCATTTCTGAAGTCAAACAGTATGGCATTCATGGTGTTCCTGGATGGGCTGTTCTGGGATTCCCTCGCGGAAGACAGAGAGGGACCGCGTCGGGCGAAGTTCCAAGCAACGGAGATGGTATTCTTCCAGTACTTGCGCCTGGCAGGGCCGCGGCCACTGGAATGGTAGTCCTGAGAGAACTCCTCCCGGGCGTCACCCAGGATGCTGTCGCCGAGGGACCCTCTCGGGAGAACGTTCCGGAGGAGCCACTCGGCCAACCGTGGCGGATTTGGATGGGGAACGCTCATTACCCTTCCCCCTCCAGGACCGACTCGAGACCATCCCACAATCGGGTCAACGCTGCCCGAGACTCCTGAAGGGCCGCGACGCCCCGGGCAGTGACCTGGAACCGCCGACGGGGGTGCCCCCCCCGTTCCGGAGATCCGCTCTCGGTGGCCCACTCCAGGAGCCCCTTCCCCTCCATCCGCTCCAGCGTCTTGTAGAGGGATCCGCGGGAGACTGAACGCCCAGCCCGCCGGTCGAGCTCGGAAAGGATGGCCACGGCATAGGCCCGGTCCTTCAGCCTGAGGATGGAAAGGAGGACCATCTGTTCGAACTCACCCAGGAAGCGCGGAGTCATAGAATCGGTCTCCTTCAACTCGGACCCGGATACCTGTCGGTTGGAACGGGAACGGATCCATCGGAAGCACCAGTGGAAGAGATGTCGACAATGTCTACATCGAATTGGACGTAGCGACCGGTAAGAAGGTTTCAAGGAAGGTGGGGGGTGATTCTTGCGTTGCCCCTCGGGGGGCCGGAAGATCATGGGTACTCCTTCTTCCCTTTCGGAGCGTTCCCATGGGCGATTCTTCCCCTCGTGCCACCCACCGCAGGAACCTCTTCTCTGGACGCTTCAAGGCACGAACCCAATCAAAGGGCCCTGGAGTCCGGACTCTGGCCCTGGTTGCCCTGGCCTCGATCCAGGTGGCATGTCAGAACGGTGCCGAAAGTCAGACTCCAGGAGCCGAGAACGGGGACGCTGTTCATCCGGCCGATGCCGTGCCGAAGGCCGAAGTGCTCTTCCGGGGGGGGATGATCTTCGACGGCACCGGGGAGGAGCCCTTCATCGCGGATCTGGGAGTGAGGGACGGATCCATCGTCTTCTTGGGGGATGCCGAGAAGGCTGGGTTCTCGGCTGCCGAGGAGGTCGATGTGTCAGGCCTTTGGGTAACCCCGGGGTTCATCGACGCCCATAGCCATGCGGCCTTGGACCAGGATTATGGAAAAGACGGGGTCCCTTTTCTGCATCAGGGAATCACTACCGTCGTTTTGGGGGTGGACGGGGGGGGTGGCGCAGATGTGGCAGAGCATTTCGCACTCTGGCGGGAAGAGGGGATCGGTGTGAACGGGATCCTCTTCGTCGGGCACGGTGCCGCCCGAAGGTCCGCCATTGGCATGGAGAATCGAGTCCCCACCCTGGAAGAGATGGAGGAGATGAAGGCTTTCATCCGGAATGGGATGGAGGGAGGGGCTTTTGGCCTCTCCACCGGCCTCTTCTACATCCCGGGGACCTATGCCACCACCGAGGAGGTGATCGAACTCGCCAGAGTCGCTGCTGAATGGGAGGGGGCCATCTATGACACCCACGACAGAGACCTGGGGGCCGTGTATCAGGGTGTGGGTTACGACGCATCTGTCCAGGAGGCGATCCGCATCGGGGCAGAGAGCGGGCTCCGGGTCTTTTTCAGCCACTACAACCTTCAGGGCGCCCACAACTACGGACGGGCCGACGTCGGGGCTCGGTATGTGAACGAGGCGAGGGACCGAGGTGTGGAGGTATGGGCGGCCCACCATCCCTATACCGCTACCCAATCAAACCTCAGGTCCTACACCCTCCCGGATTGGGCCGCTGCAGGGGGGCAGGACGAGATGATCCGACGTTTTGATCACCCTGATACCGTGACCATCATCGAAGCTCAGACGCTGGAGATGCTCCGGATCCGCGGGGGGCCTGAGAAACTCCTTTTCGCAGATCCACGGCCGGAGTTGAATGGCAAGACACTGGCCCAGGTGGCGGAGGAGAGGGGCGTCTCGGCACCGGAGGCTTCGAGGCAGATCCTCAGGGAGGGAAACGCCTCGGTGATGAACCTGGATCTCTATGACCCGGACAACACCCGGGTGCTGGCGAAGGAGCCCTGGATGATGACCTGTACCGACGGCGGCCCCCCACGGCCGGACCAGCCTATCACCCACCCTCG
>CBDUAX010000070.1:0-12244 GCA_965365235.1 uncultured bacterium | reverse complement strand
GAGTCGCCATTGTTTCGGAGAATACGTTGGACGGGGCCTGCGCTGACCTGGCATGTCTCACCTTCGACATCCTGGTCACACCCATCAATCCTCATTTCAACACAGAAAACCTGGCTTGGATCTTCGATACCCTCCAGATCAATACAGTTGTGGTAGAGACCGATGAGCTGAGAAACAAGCTGGATACGATCCGCCCCCTGGTCAAAAAGCCCTTTCACCTCTTCCTGATGGATCCAGACGCTCAGTTGCGTGGAGAAGGGGAATCCCTGCTGGGTGAGGCCATGGCCCAACTTGGCACGAAAGAGACCGATGCGATCCTTGGCGGGCGACCCCGGCGGAAGATCCTGGACCTGGCTACGGTGATGTTCACCTCCGGGAGCACGGGTCGCCCCAAAGGCGTTCAATACACGATATACAACCTCATCTCCAAGCGGTTCGCTCGGGCCGCGGCCCTCCCCAAAGTGGGGAACGACGAGGTCCTGTTCTCGTTCCTCCCTCTGTATCACACCTTCGGCCGCTACCTGGAGATGACGGGGATGTTGTTCTGGGGGGGGACTTATGTCTTCGCCGGGAATCCCTCCCTGGAGACTCTCCTGGAGGGGTTGAAGAAGGTCCAACCTACGGGACTCATAAGCATCCCCAGGAGATGGCAGCAGATCAAAGACCGGTGCTTGGAGGAGATGGGCGAGGCCGGAGAAAAAGCCGCCCGTACCGAAGCCTTCAGGAGAATCGTGGGGGACGGCCTACGGTGGGGCCTCTCCGCCGCGGGGGCTCTGGAACCAGCGGCTTTCCACTTCTTCCAGCGCCACGGAGTGGAGTTATGCAGTGGGTTCGGGATGACGGAGGCGACCGGCGGCATCACCATGACCCCCCCGGGAGGCTACGAGGACAACTCAGTGGGCGTCCCACTCCCAGGCCTCGAAGCCAGACTCAGCGAGGAGGGAGAGCTTCAGATCTCGGGGCACTATATCGCCCGCTATCTGGAAGACCCACCCCCTAGCCCCGACGATGGCTACTGGCTTCCTACTGGAGACATCTTTCGGAGGCGCGAGAATGGCCACTACGAGATCGTCGACCGAATCAAGGACATCTACAAGAATAGCAAAGGGCAAACTGTAGCCCCTGGGGCCATTGAGCAGAAACTCGCACATGTGCCGGGGATCTCTCGAAGCTTTGTGGTGGGAGACGGCCGGGAATACAACGTTCTGCTCATCGTTCCGGATACAGAAGATCCGGTCTTGAGCGAGGGGCCACATTCCGAGAAGACAACAGAGTATTTCAAGCAGGTCGTCTCGACCGCCAACCATGACCTGGCACCTTACGAACGTGTGGTGAACTTCCGCGTGCTTGATCGTGATTTCGCGCTGGAACGAGGGGAACTGACGCCAAAAGGGTCCTTCAAAAGAAAAGAGATCCAGAAGAACTTCGCCGACACCATTGAAGAGCTTTACAGACGGGACTTTGTCGAACTGGTGGTAGGTGAACTCGAGGTACGGATTCCTCGATGGTTCTTCAGGGATCTCGGGATCCTGGAACCAGACATTATTGCTCAGAGTGAAGGCCTGCTCAACCGCCGGGCCCAGCGGTTCTTGGGAATCACTTCCCAACCACAGTCTGGAACGGTCCAGGTCGGGGACCTGGAATACAGACTTGAGGGGAACCGAATCGACCTGGGGCTCTTCGCACGGCAGCCCATGCTCTGGTTGGCCAACCCGGCGCTCATCGCGTTTTGCCCCTGCAAGGAAGGCTGGGACCTACCATTAAAAAGGGTTTCCTCCCAGGTCCTCATCCCCTGGCGTCAAGAAGGAGACTACGCCCCTACGGCCACGGTGACTCCCACATCGATCCGGGACGGGGCCCTGATCGAGACAAACCGACTCTGCACCACCGCTTTGTTCGCCCCCACCCCCGTGGCATTGGAGGCCGTCAAGGAGATGGAAGGCATTCTGGAGGAGACCAATCTCCGCCTTACAAAGGCCATACACCGTCGCCTTGAAGCCCTGGCCCGACACCCGGATCTGGAAGTCCGGACACTGGCATACAAGATCTTCCTGTTGGTGGGGCCGGTGCCCGACTATACCCAGGAGATGGCCTCCTTTCTCCTCTCAGGCCTGCCTTTCCTCTCCGAACAAAGCATCGCGGACATCGCCAATGCAAAGCTGGAAAGGGCCCGGCTCGACGCCCTCCGCCTGCGGCTTCTGAAATACCGGACCCAGCTGCCATGGCCGGCTCCCCCTTCCATGCGGGAACAGCTGAACGGGATCTTCTCCCTTCTCACCACCTTCGTTCGCCACCATCCGGAATACTACGTGCCCGTTCGAGGGGAGTTGGTGAGCTGGATCCTCCTTGAAGGGGACGCCGAGGTATCCAGTCGCGCCAGGGGCCATTTGGACGAGCTGGTGGATTGGTTTGAATCGTACCTGGAGGAGACCACACCGGACAACGAGCCCCACCGGTGGGAGGGGCGGATCGTTTTCCAGGACCAGATCTCGGAGGGGGAGCGGGCCAAACTCAGGAACGCCCTGGTGGGAACCACCTTTCTGAAGCAGTCGGTCATGCTGGCATTCGAGGATCGGGGGGTGGAGGTAGGGGAGATCCCCGCGAATGGGATCTGGATCGCCCGCGTCTTCTCCTTCCTTCAGGCTCAGGTCTACCGGATGAGTGTGAACACTACCGGGGGACGCCACTACGACCTCCTTCTGGCCACCGCCGCTGACACGGAAGAGGCCAGTGTTCTCGAAACGACCTACTGGATGCTGGCCCTCGGTGGCCGTGTGGACAGACGCCCGGTAGCCCGGCAATTCGGCTGCTACCGTCCCCAGCTCGGGGCTTTCTCCATGGCCATGGTCAATGACCTGACGGCATGGGAGCGGGTCCGGGAACTCACTTCCGATAGCTTCGTCGAGTTCCATCCGCGGAAAACCCACTGGCGGAACCTCTTTATCCGGGGAATGGCCGCCTTCTTCAGTGGTTGGGACCAGAGCCACGGACGGATTGTCCCTGGTCCGGTTTCCCCCGCCAACGTCGTGGTCCCTGCCCCCGACTTCCGAGCCGGAGGAACCATCCTCTCCCTGGCGGACTGGGGGCCGTATAAGGGGCCCATGTCCTTGATCCGCCCCATGCTGAAGAATTTCTATCTCCCCACCGTCAGCTACTACCCAAAGACTCGCGACACTCTGGAGATCAGCTGGCTCTTCGAGGCGGCCGCCGAGGCTTTGGGGGTATCAAAAGCGACGGCGTTCCTCTCCGAGCTCAGGGAAGAGTTGGCGGAGGAGGAGGCTGTTCTTGAATTGGGCGCTGAGTGGAGGTTTCAGGAAGAACTCGAGGAGTTCCTCGGAAGAACGGAGCGGGAGTACCGAATCCCCCTTCCCCTCCAGTGTGCGGTAGATCGGTATCGGGAATGGGAGCAGTCCAACCCCCGGGCCCGGCCGGACGCCAAGGAAAGACAGATCAAAGAACTCCACAGCCTCTACCGCCTGGACGACCACGGTCCCATTGGTCGCTACACGCTCTACCGCCGGACCTACTTCGACGGGGCCTCGGAAGCCGTGACTTCGGCCTTCGACCGGCTCCTGAAGAGAATGTTCAACAACCCGGGTCAGCGGCCGACCCATATGGTGGAGCTCTCCGAACTTCAGGCCACCCTGGAGAGGGATGCCGACCGACTCGTATTCTCCCACCTGGTATTCCCCTCCGGTCGGTCCATCAAACCCGTGGATGTCCTGGCACTGGGAGACCAGGATCGTGGCTACGTGGTCGTGACTTCCCATGTCCGAGATCGCCGGGGGGACGGGTATACGGTCCGGGAGCCTATCGATCCTGCCGAGATCGGGCGGCTATTTCGACTCTACCTCGACTCGGGGATGCCACTCAGCCTCGGTGACCAGGCCCGATACCTGATGGCCATCGACGGGGAAGATCGGATTGTCGGAGGGATTTGTTACAAACTTCTGGAGCCGTCTGTCGCTCACATGGACGGGTTGGTCATCTCCTCGGCCCTCAGGGGAAATGGGCTTGGGGGAGAGCTTCTGGAGGACTTTGCCTTCAGACTTCAATCTCAGGGGGTTGAAGCACTCAACACCCACTTCATCTCCAGACCCTTCCTTAGATCCCATGACTTCCAGGTGGACGAGCGATGGGGTGGACTGGTCCGGTTCTTCGGCTCGGAAGATCCCGAGGATCGGAGTTAGAGATGGCCAAAAAACAACCCATGGTCTTCGTGGTCTCCGACTCGATGGGGGAGACCGCTCAGCTCGTGGCCCGAGCCGTCCTCAGCCAGTTTCCCGAAGGAGAGGCCGACATTCAACGGTTCCGACATCTCGAGACCCGAGGGGCAGCGGAAGAACTCATGGAGGCGGCAAAGGTCCAACCCACCATGCTCATCTTCACCGTGATCGTCCCTGAGGTCCGGGAGGTGATTCTCAGAGAATCAAAAAGGCACTCTATCCCGGTCGTGGACATCATGGGGCCCTCCCTGGAGGGCGTGGAGAGGATCACCGGGAAGAAGGCTCTCCTGGAACCGGGCCTGATCCACAAGTTGGACGAAAAGTATTTTCGCCGCGTTGAGGCGGTGGAATTTGCGGTCCAACACGACGATGGCAGAGATCCTCAGGGATATCGAAGGGCCGATGTCGTCCTGCTGGGGGTCAGCCGGTCATCCAAAACACCCGTCAGCATGTATCTGGCCAACAGGGGGGTCAAGGTCGCGAACCTCCCGATTATCCCGGAGGTTCCGGTTCCACCTGAGTTGCACAGGATCCCGGTTCAACGGATTGTCGGCCTGATCATCAACGGATCAAAACTGGCCGGAATTCGGAAGGAGCGGGTTCGGAGTATGGGAGTCCGGGGTAGCTCGGATTACTCTGACATGAGTCGGATCCTCGGGGAACTCACCTACGCTCAGGGCATCTACAACGAGTTGGGTTGTTATGTGGTTGACGTGACCGATCGGGCAGTGGAGGAGACAGCCTCGCTGGTCATGGAGTTCGTGCAGGCCGGGAAGTAATGCCCCTCCTCAAGCGTCCCACGCCCCCCCAGGCAGGGCCGATCCTGGCGCCTGCCCCACTCTCGAATCAGATTCCTTCCAACATCCCGAAATGAAGCCTTGTCGCCTTTTTGCCGGAGCGGATCATGTACCGGACCGTCCAAGACTTCCTGAAAGCCTGGGCTTGGGAAACCGAGTCGACCCTGAAGCTCTTTGACCAGTTTACGGACGAGTCTCTTGGCCAAAAGGTCTCACCCGAGGGCAGGAGCCTGGGCCGTATCGCATGGCATATCACCCAGACCCTTCCGGAGATGTGCAACCGGACCGGGTTGGCGGTGACGGGCCCAGGCGAAGACGACCCCATTCCTGGCTCTGCCTCAGAGATCTCCGCTGCTTTCAAGGCCGCGGCCGAGTCCCTGGGGGCGCAGATCGAAGCTACCTGGACCGATGAAACCTTGAACGCGGAAGACGATATGTACGGGGAAAGGTGGACCCGTGGCCGGACGCTGGTGGCGCTGGTGGGTCACCAAAACCATCACCGCGGCCAGATGACGGTCCTCATGCGGCAAGCCGGCTTGAAAGTCCCCGGGATCTACGGCCCGGCGAAGGAGGAATGGTCCGAGTACGGGATGCCGCCACAGGACTGACGGTCCAGATCAACGCCCATTTCCAATGGATCCGAGGGGGGCCATCCCCCCGGCGATCGCTGAGTGACTCAACGTCCGGAGACTCCCATGACTACCGGTAGATCCCCCTTCCTTTTCGTCTGGCTGCTCGCTTTCGGTCTTGTTTCCGGAATCGCCTATGGGCAGGAATCTCATCCCTTTGACGTCCACGATCTTTGGGCAATGGAGCGGATCTCCTCGCCCCAAGTGTCGCCGGACGGAACCTCTGTCTTGTTCGGGATAAGTAGCCTCGACGAGGAGGCCAACCGCCGGCGTTCTGATCTCTGGATGGTCGATGTAGATGGGACCAACCTACGGCCCCTCACCACCCATCCGGCCGGCGAGTTCAATGCGCTGTGGGCCCCGGATGGATCCGGAGTGTTCTTCTTGTCGACTCGGTCCGGAAGCTCCCAAGTCTGGTTCATCTCTACGACGGGTGGAGAGGCCCAACAGGTGACTCACCTCCCCCTGGACGTAGGGAGCCTGGTCCTTTCTCCCGACGGGGGTTCTCTGGCGGTGAGCTTGGAAGTCTTCCCGGACTGCCCCGACCTGGCCTGTACGGTGGAACGGATGGCCAAAACCAACCAGCGGGCAGCCACCGGTATCCTCTACGATCAACTATTCGTTCGCCATTGGGACAGGTGGGAGGACGGCAGACGTTCCCACGTCTTTGTCCTTCCTGTCGAGGGGGAGAGTGAGCCGGTGGATGTCATGAAGGGCATGGAGGCTGACGCACCTTCGGTTCCATTTGGCGGCCCTGAGGAATACACCTTCACGCCGGATGGGCAAGCGGTGGTCTTCACAGCCCGGACGGCGGGCCGATCAGAACCATGGTCTACCGACTTCGACCTTTTCCTTTCCCCTGTGGACGCCTCCCACGAACCCCAATTGATCACTACCGAGAACCGGGCCTGGGATACCGCACCCATCTTCAGCCCCGATGGCCGATGGTTTGCCTACCTGGCCATGGAGCGCCCCGGGTTCGAGGCCGATCGATTCCGGGTCTTCCTCCAGGAGTGGCCCCATGGCGAGAGGCGTGTGCTGACTCAGGATTGGGATCGCTCCGTCGGCTCCATGACGTTCTCCCCCGATGGACAATCCCTCCTGGTGACGGCTCAGAACCTGGGAAACACTTCCCTGTTTTCCATCGATGTCGGATCCGGGGAGGTCACACAGTTGATTCGGGAGGGCACCGTTCGATCTCCCTCATATGCTGGACACCGGCTCGTGTTCGGGATGGATCACTTCCGGTCTCCGGTCGAGCTTTATTCGGCTGCGCTGGACGGGTCCGACATCCGTCCAATTACCGGCGTCAATGGGAAGCGGCTGGCCGCCGTGAAACTCGGCGAGGCGGAGCAGATGACCTTCCAGGGGGCCGAAGGGGATGAGGTCTTCGCCTGGTTGGGAAAACCGGTGGACTTTGATCCGGATCGGAGCTACCCCGTGGCCTTCATCGTCCACGGAGGCCCGCAGGGGTCCTCGAGCAACAACTTCCATTACCGGTGGAACCCTCAGATCTACGCGGCGGCAGGGTACGCGACTCTCCTGGTGGACTTCCACGGCTCCACCGGATATGGCCAGGAGTTTACAGACGCTATCACCGGGGACTGGGGGGAGAAACCGCTGGAGGACCTGAAACGCGGAATGGCCGCGGCCCTGGAACGAAACCCGTGGATGGACGGAGACCGAGCTTGCGCTCTGGGTGCCTCTTACGGCGGGTACATGATGAATTGGATTGCGGGGAACTGGAACGACGGGTTCCGCTGTCTG
Organism: uncultured bacterium; assembly: GCA_965365235.1. Classification (GTDB taxonomy): domain Bacteria; phylum Gemmatimonadota; class Gemmatimonadetes; order Longimicrobiales; family Gaopeijiaceae; genus CBDUAX01. The sequence continues at coordinate 4,825 of CBDUAX010000070.1, read as the reverse complement.
GTGAACCATGACGGGGTCTTCGACCAAAGGATCATGTACTATGGCACCGAAGAACTCTGGTTTCCCGAGTGGGAGCACGGGGGTCCGTACTGGGAAAACCCGCGTGGCTTCGAACGGCACAACCCGGCCAACCACGTCGACAATTGGCAAACCCCCATGCTGGTGGTCCAGGGAGGCCTCGACTACCGGGTACCTGTAGAGCACGGCATCGGGGCCTTCACCGCCCTTCAACGAAAAGGGATCCCAAGCCAGTTCCTCTTCTTTCCCGACGAGAACCACTGGGTCTTGAGCCCTGCCAACGCCGTCCAATGGCACGAGACCGTCCTGGCCTGGATGGCGCGGTGGACCAGGGAATAGAGCTCAGTGAAACCAGGGAGTTAGCGGAGAAGGCCGGGGCAGATGACCGATCGAAGCTTCGACGTCGTCATTGTCGGTGGAGGCGTAATCGGAAGCTCCACAGCTTTTTTCCTCTCCCAGGGATCGGGGGGAGAGGGTCTCAGTGTCGCTGTCGTGGAGCCGGATCCTACCTACTCCCGATCCTCCACCGCTTTGTCGGTGGGGGGTGTTCGACAACAGTTCTCCACCCCGGAGAACATCCTGCTCTCTCGTTTTACCATGGAGTTTCTGGCCACCGCCGGAGAGGTGCTCGAAGTGGATGGGGATGTCCCCGACTTCGGGTTCACGGAGGCCGGCTACCTGTTCTTGGCCACCCCGGCTGGTCGGGGCGTTCTCGAGTCCAACCTGTCGGTCCAGCGGGCCCTGGGTGTAGAGGTGGCTCTGTTGGCCCCCAACGCTCTAAAGGACCGCTACCCATGGCTCGAGGTCTCCGATCTCGCCGCAGGCAGCCTGGGCCTTCGAGGCGAGGGTTGGCTGGACCCGTACTCTCTTCTGCAGGCATTCCGTCGGAAAGCCATCGCCAACGGCGTGAAATTCCTCCCTGACCGCGTCACCGGCGTAGAGGTGGAGGGGGGAGAGGTGGTGGGGGTTCGACTCGGGGCGGGCGAGCGTCTGGGAGTCGGAGCGCTGCTAAACGCCGCAGGGCCAAGAGCAGGAGAGATCGCTGAGATGGCGGGAATCCGTGACCTCCCGGTACGGCCTCGAAAGCGCTTCGTGTACCGATTCCTTTCCGGGGGATCCATCCGAGAAGCTCCACTGACCATCGACCCGACGGGTGTGTACTTTCGGCCGGAGGGGGAAGCTTTCCTCTGTGGGGTCTCCCCCCCCGAGGCCCAGGACCCGGACACCCTGGACCTCGAGATGGAATACCGGCTGTTCGAAGAGATCGTCTGGCCCACCCTGGCCCGGCGTGTTCCGGCCTTCGAAGCTTTGAAGCTGGAGTCCTCCTGGGCCGGGCACTACGCGGTAAACACCCTCGATCAGAACGCCATCCTGGGCCCCCACCCCCAGTTGGGGAACTTCCTTTTTGCCAACGGCTTTTCAGGACATGGCCTCCAGCACTCTCCTGGAGTGGGACGGGCCCTCTCGGAGTTGATACGGTTCGGAGAGTTCAGGACGATGGACCTCCAACGGTTCAGCTTCTCCAGGTTCGCCGAAGGCCAATTCATTCGGGAGGCAAACGTCGTATGAGCCACCGGCAGAATCGACTCTCCATTCCCAATCTTTGGGTATTCCTGATCCTTTTCTCGACTCTGGGCTGTTCCGATGGACACGAAGTGATCTTGGAGCTGGGGTGGAGGAGCGTCCCCGACAGGCCCTGGCCCGGCCCGGAGCTCTGGGCCAACCGGGTCCAGGATTGGGAGGTGAGGGAGGAAAAGCTCTGGGTGGTTGGGACCCTCCCTCTGCGCACCGCCCATCTTCTGACCCACCGGATCGAGCCCGAAGTAGGAGAGGTGAGACTCACGGTGGAGATGGGCCTGTCCCTCTCCGAGTTTGAAAGCGGAGGGGGAGGTGGGGATGCAGGCGAAAACACTGGAGGGCCCAATCTTGATGCGGTGGGCGTGATCAGGGGGGCGGGGGGGCCTGATCTCGATCCTCGACGGGCAGCTCTCATTCATCACAGTCCCGGTCCCGGAGCCGGTCTCTTCCTGGGAGTCGACACGGACGGGCACCTGGTGGCCTTCGACTTTTCCCAAGAGTCCGGCCCTCTTTCCAGGAGCTCCGGAGGGCTGGGTCCGGCCGGGATGTATCGGTTGGAGGTGCTGGCGAGACCCGAGGATCCCGGCGTCCGCCTGACCTTGTTTGGGGAAGCGGTAGGGTCGGATGGTCTCTCCGAGTCCCTGGATCTGGGGGTTCTGGCGTTCGGTCCTCTGACGGGTGGAGTGGCGCTAGCCGCCCACACCTCACGGGGAAAGAACATGGATCCGTGGTTCGAGGGGGTTCTTCTTTCTGGAGAGGGAGTTGCCGAGGTAGAGGACGGACTCCTGGGGCCGATCCTGGGGGCCCAACACACCTTGCACCGTGGAACCCTCCGGCTCACAGCCCAGCTCTTACCGGTTTCCGCTCCTCTGGACGGATCCAGCCCAGCGGAGGCAGACTCTGTCCTCCTGGAGTTTCGTGCCGATGGGGGCGGATGGGCGGAAGGCCCAACCGTCCCCGTGGTCGTCCCGGGGTATACGGCCACCTTTCAGCTCCCGGGTTGGGACCCAAACCGAACGGTCGAATATCGAGTGACCTTCCTTCCAGGCCCGGGAAGGGGTCCTTCCGGCGCCTCCTACTTCGGAACCGTACGCGCCGAGCCGACGGAGAAGGAGGAATTGGTCGTGGCCGCCTTCACGGGGAACCACAACGTTGCGAGCCCGGGCGTGGACCGGGGTTCCTTCGACTGGCAGAACCATCTCTGGTTCCCTCATGAGGACATCGTGGCGCATGTGGAAGCCCACGCCCCGGACTTCCTTTTTTTCAGTGGCGACCAGGTATACGAAGGTGCGAGCCCCACGGCCGCAGACCTGGAAAATCCCTATGGTGACTACCTTTACAAGTGGTACCTCTGGCTCTGGGCCTTCAGGGACCTGACCCGGGACATTCCCTCCGTGGCCATCCCCGACGACCACGACGTCTTTCATGGAAATGTCTGGGGAGCGGGGGGGCGGGCCACTCCACAGGGCCTTTCCGGCGCCGCCGCCCAGGATCAGGGAGGATACAAGTTACCTCCTGGATGGGTGAACATGGTTCAGCGAACCCATGCTTCCCACCTTCCTCAGCGAAGAGAAGCCTCGCCCTCGGACGATGGGATCGAGACGTACTTCACCGACGTGAGTTACGGAGGTGTAAGCTTCGCCGTGGTGGAGGACAGGAAGTTCAAGTCTCCCCCGAAGCTTCTCCTGCCGGAAGCCGATGTGTGGAATGGGTGGGCCCAGAACCCGGACTTCGACGCGAAGATCCAGGCCGACGTCCCAGGAGCTTCCCTGCTGGGGGAGGATCAGGAACGGTTCCTGGAAGAGTGGGCGGGGGATTGGGGGGACGGGATATGGATGAAGGTGCTCCTCTCGCAGACCATCTTCGCCAACGTCGCCACGATTCCCCAGGACGCCAAAAGCGGGTCGGTGATTCCCTCCCTTCCCATCCCCCAGCCCGGTGTTTGGGTGGAAGGGGACAAACAGGCGGCTGACATGGACTCGAACGGTTGGCCCCAAGCCGGCCGCAATCGGGCTCTGAGGGCCATCCGAAAGGGTTTCGCCGTTCACCTGGCCGGGGACCAGCACCTGGCCAGTACGATCCAGTATGGTGTCGACGAGTGGCACGATGGCCCCTTCGCCCTTTGCGTTCCATCCATCGCCAACTTCTGGCCTCGTCGATGGTACCCGCCAGTCTCGATACACGCCGGGGAGACGGACCTTCCACCGTATGCGGGTGACTTCGAGGATGGATTTGGAAACCTCCTGACCGTTCACGCCGTCTCGAACCCGGCCCAATGGGGACGGGAGCCGGAGATCCTCCACAACCGGGCACCAGGGTACGGCATCGCGCGGTTCAACCGGAGCACCCGGGAGGTGAGCCTGGAAGCCTGGCCCCGATGGGCAGACCCCCTGAGGGGAGATGAGCCCTACCCGGGGTGGCCCGTTCGCTTCTCTCAAAGGGATGGTTACGGGAGGGAGGCCTTCGGGTTCCTGCCGACACTCCTGGTCGAGGGCCTGGACGATCCTGTGGTTCAGGTGTCTTCCGAGACGGGCGGAGAAGTGATCTACACGCTGCGAATCAGCGGAAGACGCTTCACACCCGAGGTCTTCGAGGCAGGTTCCTACACGGTTCAACTCGGGGAGCCGGGAACCCCGAACTGGCGAGCCTTTCTTGGGCAGACCCCGACTTCCGATTCGACGCGAACCCTGGAAGTAGTGTTTTGAGTGGATGCCCGGTCAGAACACGTAGTCGATCTGGTACCCTGAAAGAGAGCTGATAGGGTTGGGGTTGGCTAAGGAGATGATCAGAGTGGTTCCCCCTGCCTGACCCACTCCGTAGCTGGCCTCATACGCCAGCTTGAGGGGCCGAAGATCGAAGAGAAGCTCCTGAGTGACGATGGCGTCGCAAGGGTCGTTCTTTCCGTCATGGGAAAGGAGGGCCTGGATCTGGACCGGAAAGGATTCCATCCACCCCCCCCAGGCCACCATCTGGAAATCATGGACGGCGCACCCGCCACTGAACTGAACGGTCAGTTGCAAAAGATCGCCCTGGAGACTCACCCCCTCGATGGTCGCCCAGTCCAGGGGCCAGTCCTCTGGCCCGGAGTCCAAATCGACGACAATGGGCAGCGTGCCCGAGACGAGTGCGTGGATCTGGGCTATGGCGTCCCGAAGGTCCGCGGGGAAGGCTTCGGAATTCCCCTTGACGGTGCTGGATCCTTTTCCGTCCTCGAAGGAGAGCTCGTAGT
>CBDUAX010000069.1:0-12573 GCA_965365235.1 uncultured bacterium | reverse complement strand
TCCACCGATGCCAACACCCGGCCTCCCGGAAGAGCTCTCACCGGCTGGCCGACAACCTCTCCCCGGCCCCACGACGGGAAGAAGCGAGACACGCCATGGGAAAAGAGAATCCGGTCCTCGTTGTCCAGGACCAGAAGGGCCTGTATCCCCCGAGCCGCCCCGTTTTCCCGAAGTGTGAGGATGGATCTCGTAACGGCCCTTCCCGCCTCCTCCCTGAGGAGTTCCAACTCCCGGTTCACCTCTTCCAGTGCCGCCACTTCCTGGGGATCCACCGACCGCTTCTCTGCAAACTCAGGAGGAAGGCCCAACACCAGGTATCCCAGGATAGACTCTTCACCCAGGAGGGGGGAGAGCGCCAAACCGCCCAAACCTTCTTTCGTGAGGAGTTCCGGAAGACCAGGGACCCTGCCGGCCAACCCTCCCTTTCGGAGCACATGGCCCCCTGAGGTTTTCCGGGCCCAGGAAAGAAGATCCCGCCCCGAGCTTTCCGAGAGGGCTCCACAGATCTCCAGAGAGAGGTCCCGTCGGAACACGATCTCCGCTTCCTCGAGGGAGGGAGAGAACAGGATGGCTGCGGCCCCCTGGAAGCTCCCCTTGGAAGCGGTCGCCTCCCCTCCCCGGACAAGAAGCTCTCGGATCGACGTACAGCTGAAGGCCGCCGCCATCATTGGGTGACCTCCTGAGGGAAGGGAAGGTGGTCCTCCGGCAGGTGTGCCGAAGAATGGAGGTTGTCACCGATGGGCGTGTACTGCTCCGTCAACACCTCTTCCCGATAGGGAATGAAGATGGAGATCCTGCGATTCCGGGGGTCGAGGGTATCTTCGGGGTTTTTGGGCTGGCGATCCGCGTGTCCCCGAACCTCGACGATTCGATTTCCATCCAACCCGCCGGCCACCATGGCCCTTCGGGCCGCGTTGGCCCGATCCACCGAGAGTTCCCAATTGCTATACCCCTCACTCCCAAACGGGACAGAATCGGTATGCCCTTCCACGACCACCACATTGGGTAGGGCCTGAAGCTCCGGGGCGATCATCCCCAGGACCGATCTCAGGGACGGCTTGAGATCCGAGGAGGCCTTGGCGAAGAAGACCTCCCCCTCTCCCGTCTCCATCAGCTCGATTCGGAGCCCCTGATCGGTGATGACGAGTTCCACATCGGCTCCCGTTTCACTCGGCAAGCCGGCATCAGCCATCTTGCCCGAAATCTCTTCGGCTGTCTCCTCGAACCGGGTCTTCTGATGCTCCTTGGTCATGAGCATGGCTCGGGTAAGCTCCATGCTGGCCGGGCTGCTTCCCTGTCCCAGCGGGTTGCTTCCTCCGGAGAACGCTCTCTTGAATCCAACGGGATTCGAGAAATACCCTTCCACCATGTCCTTCACGCCCTGGTCCATCCCGAGAATCCACATGACCAGGAAGAACGCCATCATGGCCGTCACGAAGTCGGCGTACGCGACCTTCCAGGCGCCACCGTGGTCCTCGTGGTGCCCGCCCTTCTTCTTGCGAACGATGATGATCTTCTTTCCCTCGCCACTCATGCGGCCTTCTTCCCTTTCCGCCGGGTGAGGTTCTCGAGCTCCGTAAAGGACGGGCGGTCCTCAGGCTCGATGTTTCGGCGGGCAAACTCGACGGAGGTGATCGGTGGGTCTCCCCGGGCGAAGGAGAGTAGAGCGGTGCGGATACAGGCCATGTAGGCCTCTTCAGCCTTCACCCTGCCTGCAATGGCCTGAGCCAGAGGCCCGACCACGCCGTAGGCCAGGAGTACCCCCAGGAAGGTCCCCACCAGAGCAGCGGCCACACTGGCCCCCACCTCTGCAGGAGATCCACCGATCTTCCCCATGGTGATGATGACGCCAAGGACCGCCGCCACAATCCCAAAGCCCGGGAGAGCATCCGCCACCTTCCCCAACGCCAGAGGAACCTGACTGGCTTCGTGGTGGTGCTGCTCCAGATCCAGGTCCAGGATCTCAGAAAGGTGATGGTCGTCCACGGCACCGGTCAGGAGGACCTTCAGGGTGTCGGAGAGGAAAGCCATGGCCTCATGGTTTCCGTGAAAGGTGGGGTATTGCTTGAAGAGCTCGCTCTTCTCGGGCTCCTCGACATGAGATTCGATCCCCACCAGCCCGTCTTTTCGGGCTGCGTAGAAGATCTCGTAGAGAACCTGGAGGAGCTCGCGGAAGGCAGTGTGGCCGTAGGGGCTCGGCCTCATCAATCCAAGGGTCTGGAGGATGATCCCCTTTACCACCGAGGGCTTGTTTCCTACCAAGAGGGCGCCGCCTGCGGCGCCCCCGATGACAATGAACTCGTTGACCTGGATAAGAACGGCCAAATTCCCGCCATGCATGGTGTAACCCACCACCACGCTGCCGAGAACCACAACCATTCCAATGATTACAAGCACGAATCCCATCCTTGGGCCGGGTTGTCCGCTCTTCCATTGAGCACCGGTTGAGGAGTGTCCTCCTCGAAAGAGAGTATCGGCGCGGGGGAAAAAAACTGGAGCGCCCCGGGAGGTGCCCCGAAACCATCCCGAAACCCAACCAGCTAGGGGCATCTCTTGCCCTGGGAGGCCTCACGAGGAAGACTTAGCAGCTCGGGGAAGAGGGGGTGTCGCCTTCTTTCCCAGGGACTCCATCCCCCCTCCAGGAGACGGCCCATGGCTGACGTTCCTCCGATCCCAAGGGAAAACTGGATCCCTGCCCTCAATCGAGTGGGTTGGGAACCGGTCTTGGACCGGATCCTGCACGGCCTCTGCCATGCCTTCTCGGGGGGAGTTTCCTCCTTGGTGGGGCTGACCTTCCTCCTGGAGTCCGATTCCGACAATCCCGGACAAGCGGTGCAGCTCCTGGGCCAGGAGCTGGAGCAGTTGGAGGGATCGGTGAACCTTCTTCGTCTCCTCCCGGACGACTCCGTCGGCGTGGAACTCCTGGCCCCGACCACACTCATGCCGGAGATGATCGCCCTGGTGCGGAGCCAGAGGGGATTGGAGGACATCGAGTTCGACCTGGAGTTCAGCCCCGATGCCCCTGCCATTCAGATCGATCCTACCTTCTTCCTCCGGTCACTCCTTCTGCTGTTCACAGGCGCCGCCGAAGCGGCGCTGGCCGCCGGGGAGGGGCGGGTCCGGGTGGCCGCCGGCCGGGAGGATGGAGGGCTTTTGATCGAGCTGAGGCCCGGGTTCCCTACAGGAGAGGAAAGAGCGGTGGACCCCGGAATCCTGCCGAAACGGATCCTCCCGAAGGACCGGATTCAGGGAGTTGTGGCAGTGCTCGAGGAAGAAGGGATTCGTACGAAGGGCCTTACCCCGGAGGAAGGATCGGGGTGGCTGAAGCTTTACTTCCCCTCAGCCTCTTCGTCCTGAGAAGGGGGGGGCGGTTTTTCCTTCCGGGCATTCACCACCCTTGGGGGGGACACGGCATTCTCTTTGGTGGAGCCCGATTCGGGTTGCCCAAGGGACTGAAGCCAATCCCGCGCGCCCTCTTTCGCTTCAGCCCGAACATTTTCTTCGGCGATCCGCTGAACCACTTCTTCCCGGACAATCCCGATAGACGACGGGGCCTCGATGCCGAGGCGTACGCCTCCCCCATCGGTCCCAAGAACGACAATCCGGACCCCGCCGTCGATAAGGATGGCTTCGCCGGCACGGCGTGTGAGTATGAGCATGTACCTGCGGGTTGGCCTCTCCGAAAAAACCCCAAGCCGGCTACATCCGCACCAGCGTCTCCAGCATCTCGTCGGCGACCGAAATCACCCGGGCAGCCGCGGCGTATGCCGTCTGGTACTCGATGAGCTTCACCAACTCCTCGTCGGTGGATACCCCGCTGAAGCTCTGTCGGCGAAACTCCGCCTGCTCCGAAAGAGTCCGGTGTACCTCGACCGAGTCGAGAGAAGAACGTACGGAGAAACCTACGTCGGTGACCAGCCCCCGGAAATGTTCTGCGAAGCTGACACCGAGGATTCCGCTTGCCTCGTCCCGCATCCCGGCCAGGGTCAGAGCAATGTCGTTGGCCCCGGCACGGTATTCCCCTGAAGGCCCACCGGTTCCGGCGCTGACGGCATTGGCACTGGCGGCCACCTCGGCGGAGAGGCGGATCGTGGAGGCGGTGATGCCGGCCGGATCGAAGAAGTCTACACCCGTGGTGCCACCGGGGTTTGTGCCGGTCTGATGGAGGGCGTTGATCTCTGTGACCAGGGCCTCGGCTAGCAGATCCAGGGAGTCTCGAATGGCCGGAAGATCGTTGTTCAGAACCTGGATCATGCCACCGATACGGGATCCCATGTCGGTGAGGTTCCCGGCACGGCCCACCAGACCCACGTCCACCTTTCCTCCGGAGACCCGGACTTCAAGGGCCCCGTGAAAGGCCCCATCCACCAGACCCACACCGGACACCATGACCCCCACGGTCCCATTGTCCCTCTGCATGACCTGGATCGGGATGAGGGATGCCATCTCGTCCATGGCCCGGTCCCTGGCGTCTCTAAGGTCCCCTGCGGTCTGGCCACCAGCCTCGGCCGCTGTGATCTCTCGATTCAGATCTGCCACGGTTTCAGCCAGGTCGTTGACCCGCTGGACCGAGGAGAGGAGCCGGGCTTCTGTGTCCTGCCGGAGGACGTCCAGATCTCCAGCCAGACTCCGCAGGTGCCCGGAAAGGAGGCTGCCCTCTTGTTGGACCGCACCCCGTGCACCAGGCCCGATGGGATCGGTGGCCAACCCGCTCCACGCCGAGAAGAACTGATCCAGCGAGCTGGAGAGGCCTCCCTCACCCGGCTCGGACAGGACTGACTCGAGCCGACCCAGGATCCCCGAGCGTGCATCTTCCTTATTGAGGTCCCCCACCTCTCGCCGGAAGGTGGAATCGAGAAACGTGTCTCGAATCCGCGTCACATCGGCAATGCCCACTCCACTCCCGAAGATCCCGTCCGGGGTCCGTTGGGGCGGGAGGGGGGTCAAAATGGGCCGTTGGGCCGAGTACCCCTCGGTGGCGGCGTTGGCGATGTTGTGAGCCGTAACCTGGATGGCGTCCTGCTGGGTCCGCAGAGCCGACCGTCCGATGGAGAGTATGCTTCCGAGAGAGGGCATTTCAGATCTGCCTGTTGATGATCAGTCCGCTGTCCCCACCCCCGGGGCGCTCATTCGCGGGAGGCCCGTAGACCCCTGGGTCCGCACTTCCCCCACCCGTCAGTCCGCGTATCAACTCGTCACCGGAGGAGATTGCCCCCTGAAGCACTTTCCGATTCACGGTCAACTCCGAAGAGAGGCGGCGAGCGGCTTCCTTCAACTCCTCGCGCGCCAACCCCACCGCTGGGGTCATCCGGGTACCGAGAACGGAGTCCAATGCTTCCAGTCTGACCTCCGGATCGATTCCGAGGATGTCCAGGAGAGCCTTTCGACGACGACGGGCTTCGGCCAGCGTCCGGAACACCCGTTGGGCTGAGTAGACCGTCTCGTCCACTACCGCCAAATCGTCCCTGGCCACTGCGGTCCGCTGTCGCTCCAACACCTCGCCAAGGTCCAGGAGCAGCTTCGCCTCTCTCCGAAGTGCATCGGAAAAGGCATCGATGTCCCACTCGGGCCCTTTGGTCTGAGGCGGATCCAGCATAGGGTGCAGGGAGAGGCTCATGTTCAGCTCCCCTGACCCCGGGTGAAGAACCGATAGAGGGCTTGACCGATTCCGCCCTGACTCTGACCTGCGGCAACCTCGGAAAGGTGTTCGTCCAGGAGGGCGGTGAACGAATCTTCTCCTCCACCCCCGTCAATGAGCCCCGACTCGGGGACCGTGTCCCGCATCGCCTTGAACAGCTCCTGGTAGAAGGACCCCTCCAGGGCATCTGTGGCCGCTCTCAGGCGAGCATCCTGACCTTTGATCTTTCCGGCCTTCAGGGCATCCAGGATTCCCTCCCTGGGGGAGAGCCCGCCGCCGATTCCTTCGGGGCCGCTCATCGGACCACCACCTGTGCCGAGATGGCCCCGATTTCCCGTAGAGATTCGAAAACGGCCCCGATTGCCGAGGGGGGAGCCGCCACGGCATGGAGGGCAGCCGCCACATCCTGGACACTGACCCCTGGAGCCATCCTCACGTCGCCAGGGATGGCTGCGGCACCGGCCGCTTGAGCCTGATCACCCCCAACGGTGAGGGTCATGCTCCCGTGGCTGACCACGGCTTCTCCCACCTGGAGGTTTCCGCCGGCCACCACCGTTCCACTCCGCCCATCGATGATGACTCTCGCCACCCGTTGGGGGGAGATGCTCATTCCCCCGATTTGCGCCAAGGCCAGGGCCCGTGTGTCGGGTCCCTCGTCAGGCAAGTTCAGGTTCACAGCCCCGGGATCCAGCACCGAAGCAGTACTGTCCCCCATGGCCGTGTTGATGGCCTGGGCGATCCGCGTGGCGTTGAGGAGGTTGGGGGTCCGGAGGAAAAGAACTCTTGTCTGGTCGAAATCGGGGGTGTCCAGGGCCTGCTCCAGGATCCCACCGTCGGGAATTCGGGCAGTGGTCTCCACCACGTAGTAGTCCCCCCTCGGCCCATCGGCACCCTCACTGATGAGGAGCGGTCCCTGGGCCGTGGCCACCGGGATGGCCCCCAGGTCCGTCTGGAGTGGGGTCATCCAAAGGACACCGCCCCTGAGAGAAACCGCGTCACCCACCGAGGACACGTGGATGGGAAACCGCCCACCGGGCCTCAGGTAGGGTGAAGCCTCCGCCGTGACGAGAACCGCAGCCACATTCCGGGTCCGGAGCATCTGCTCCGGGACCTCCACGTCGAATCGACGGAGAAGGTTCGCTACCGACCGTACGGTATGCCCCGAGCTGAACCCCCCAATAACCCGGTCTCCCGTTCCGTCCAACCCAACGACGAGCCCGTAGCCGACGAGACGGGTTGGAACATCCTGGTTCGCCAGGGTCAGGTCCTGAATCAGGACGTCCTGCCCCCTCAGCCCCCCTGGACAGAACAGGGCCATTCCGCAAACGATGAAAGCCGCCGTTCTTCCAGCCAGACCTAGGTCACTTCCACGGGTGAACATGTGGTTTTCCCTCATTCCTTACGGCCAGATCTTGTTGAGTAGGCGGGTCCAAAAGCCCTTCGTCTCTCCAAGAGAGCCGTTGGAGGCATAAAGGATCTCGGCATCGCTCAGCCGCCAGGAGTCGACGGTGTTCTGCAGGGACAAATCCTGGGGACGTACCCATCCCCGGATCGTGACCTCTTCCTCTACTTCGTCGATCTGAAGCTTCTTGGTCCCCTCCACCCGGACCATTCCGGATGGGGACACCTCCACGACCCGGGCACTGATCTCCCCCGAGAACCGCTGTTGACGGGAAGATTCTCCGCGCTGCCGATCTCCGACGTCGTTCTGGGTTTTGAGACCTCCGCTACCGCTGCTGCTCCCGAGGCCGGCTGTGATCCCCAGGTTCCGGTCCCGCTCCTGGGTCGCCAGCTGGTTCTTGTTGGCGGACGCCAGGATGAACTCATCGATCAGGACCGTGACCAGGTCTCCCTGTTGGAGCGCATGACGGTCGGAGGTCCAGGACCGCCGCGTCGGGACGTTCGAGACTGGGGGCGGGGTTGTGGTCTGTCGGGCCGCGGCCACCTCTGGACCGGCCAGGAGACACACACCCAAAAGGGTCCAGGTCCATGGGGCTATCTGCTTCATCTACCGATCTCCGTTGGGTTCCCCTGGAGGCGAACCAGGCCTGGGCCCTCCACGAGGCCACTCAGTCGCGTCCCATCCTCCGTTCGAACCAGAACCGGCTCACCAAGGGTCGCCGACCCTGCCGCCGTACCCTGAAGGCTCACCTTCACCGAGCCGTTGGACCAGAAAAGCGTTACGGGCCGCCCCGAAGTCACCAGGAGAGGAGGCTTGACCGCCGGGGAAACCAGGAGCTCCCCTTCCTCGATGGTCCGCTGGGCCACCCATCCACTTTCCCCGGCCTTGGGGAGAGTCTTGGGATCGCCCCAGTGAAGTCGGGCCTCGAACGCCATGTCCTTCTGGCCCAGAACCAGGCCCCGTTCCAAAGAGCGACGGGCCACAGGCCGTGGGGCCATTACGCCGGCTCGGAGGAGGACGGATTGGGTCTCGCCCCCATCTTCTTTGGTGAGAAAAGAGGCCACCCAGTGCCCGGCCCGGCCGGTGCCCAGGAGTCGGACTCCGGCGAGAGCCGAGGGAAACTGCCGCCCTCGAGGCACGCCCCACTCCAGGACCAGAGCTTCGGGAAGGACGCCCCATCTGGCGGCCAGCTGGTTCCGGACCTCGGATTCCATTTGGGCCCCGGGGGTCCAGCCCGACTCCGAGTCCAACGTTTCCTGACCCACTCCCTCTCCAGCCCCCACTCCCAGGACACTGGCCCACGCCAAGATCAAGGCCGGGGCCCGAACCGCCCGTCGAGGGGAGGAAGCGAAAAGGTGGAATCCCATCAAAGCATTCTCTCACGAGAAAAGTGAACGTGTCTTTCCTAACGGATCAGAGCGTTTGCGATCTCCGCCATCTCTTCAGCGCTGGAGACTGCCTTGGAGTTGATCTCGTAGGCCCGAAGGGCAGTGATCATCTCCACCATTTCCTGAACGATCTCCACGTTGCTCCCTTCCAGCGTCCCCTGGAGAAGCCGCCCGAACCCGTCTTCCTGAGGGAATCCCACGATGGGGGTACCCGAGGCAGCGGTTTCCTGAAGGAGGTTTTCACCCAACGCCCTGAGACCTGCGGAGTTCGCAAAACGGGCCAACTCGAGGCGGCCGATCTCCACCCCATCGGTGAGCCCTGCCACCGACGCCGTCACGACGCCCGTACGGGAGATCACCACTGACGTGGCATCGGGGGGAACAGAAATGCCCGGCGCCACGCCGTAGCCGCCCGACGTGACCAGGGAGCCCTGGTCCGAGATGCTGAAGCTGCCATCTCGAGTGTATGCCAGGGTGCCGTTGGGGAGTTGGATCTGAAAGAACCCGTCCCCCTCGATGGCCATGTCCAGCGGTCTGCCGGTGGGCTCCAGGGGTCCCTGTCCTTCCACCCTTTGGACGGCGGAGAGACGGGTCCCCCGCCCCACCTGAACCTCCTGGGTGGCCTCGGTTGAGCTTCCCTCCACCTGTTCGGAGCCCTCTACCGTCTGGTAGAGGAGATCCTCGAAATGGGCCCGACTTCGCTTGAACCCGGTGGTATTCACATTCGCCAGGTTGTTGGCGATGACCTCGACTCGGGTCTGCTGGGCCATCATTCCGGTGGCCGCTGTGCTCAGGATCGGCATGTTACTTCACCCTTCCTAGGTCGTTTGAAATCCGGTCCATCACACCGTCTACGACGAGGACGGAACGTTGGAGGGCCGAATAGGCCCGTTGGATCTCGATCATATCCACGAGGGATCCAACCGGATCGACGTTGCTTTCTTCCAGATGTCCCTGACGGACCTTCACTTCCCCCTCCTCCACTCCCACCGAATCGCCGTCCAGGCGGAACTGGGTCTCCCCCTCTCGCCAGAGCTTCGCTTTTTCCTCTGGCCTCTCGATTCGGAGCGTGGCCACCGTGGCTCCGTCCACCCGAACCTCTCCCCTGGGGGTGATCTCGAACTCCCCCTCGGGGAGCATGATGGGTCCGGAATCTCCCTGAACCGGGTTTCCGTGGGCATCCACCAGGGTCCGTGTGACATCCAGTTGGAATGACCCACCCCGAACGAGGCGTTCCCCCGCCTCGGTCTCGACAACCAGAAAACCGTCACCATCCAGCGCCAGATCCAGGGGCCTACCGGTGTCGCTTAGGCCCCCACCACGAAGATCGACCTTCCCCTGTGGCACGACTCCGACCCCTTCAAGGAGCCTCGCGAAGACCCGCTCGCCCTTGAAACCCGGCGTGGATGCATTGGCCAGGTTGTGGGCCACAGCCTCTTGCCGAGCTTCCCAATAACGGAAAGCCTGGCCAGCTCTTTTCAGCGCATCCGGTCCCATGGTCAGGCACTCCTACGACTGGGTGCAGGGACTTCCAGCCCGAGGGGATGCCGTTTGCTGCGGTGGAGGGTGAGGAGAACCGAAACCTCGTCCTGGGACATCCCGGTTCGCCGCGCAACCTCGTTGGTGGGCATTCCCGTCTCCACGAGGGAGAGGGCCAAAGATTTCGGGTGTTTCCTGCGACCGTTGACCCTGCCGAAGGTCTTGCCGGGCGGGGGAGGCGTGGAGCCTCGGGCCACTCTGGAAACGGTCCTGATCAACCTGAAAAACGCCCACCCCGGGCCAACGCCCATCCTTCTGCGTCGCCAAACCGCCAACCCCGTGAGGGCCAAAAGGAGGGCTCCCGGCCAGAACAGGAGCTCCGACGTCGGCACCCCTTGCGGAAGGCGCCATTCGGAAACCCTGGAATAGAGTCCCCTCGCCCAACTCTTGAGGGGCGCAAATTTGGCGAGAAGGGCGGTAGTGGCGGTGGGCACTGCCTCGGTGGGCACTTCTTCGGTGGCCAGATCGGCCGTGAACGCCAGCGAATCGGCAACCCGGACGGCAGCTTCGAGGCCTGGCGCTTCTTCCCCGTCCCCCTTGTCCAGCTCCGCCAACCCCTGGGCTAGACCCGCCCAGGCTCCCTGGTCATCCGGGGTCTGGAGAGCTTCCCGGATGAGAGCCGCCACCTGTTCCTGCGGAGAGGGTGGCGTGGGGGCCTGAGCACCCGCCCGGGAGAACCCTGGCAGGAGACACAGGGAGACGAGAAGGAAAGCCTTCATTGAAGGGCGCCTTCCCTGAGGTGGGACAGTTTCTTTCTAAGCTCTTTGATGGCCTTGGAACGGATCTGGGAAATGCGCGACTCGGTGACTCCAAGGACCGTTGCGATCTCGTGGAGCTTGAGGCCTTCGAAGTAGTAGAGGGAAAGAACGAGGCGCTCCTGGCCCTTGAGTCTCAAGATCTCGTCTCGAAGGATCTGAACCTCTTCCTTCTGGGAGATGGACTCATCCAGGTCGCCGACCTCAGGATCAGGAGTGAACTCCTCCACCGTAACGCGGTTCTCGTCCCGGGTGCTTCTGGGTTGGTCCAGAGATACCTGGTGGACCTGCTCGGCATCCTGGCTCCATTTCCAGTACTCATCCAGGTCGATCCCCAGCTCTTCCGCTGTTTCCTCGGCTCTGGGCGTCCGCTTGAGGGTGTGCATCAAGCTCTCCCGAGCCCGAGTTACCTGACGTTGTTTCCTCCGGATGGAGCGGGGAACGATGTCCCGCTTCCGGAGATCGTCCAGAATGGCTCCTCGGATCCTTGGGGCCGCCAGCGTGGAGAAGGCCAAGCCCCGACTGGGATCGAAGTTCTCCACGGCATTCATGAGGCCGATGGTCCCGGCGCTCAAGAGCTCGTCGAACTCCACATCCTGAGGACACGATCGCATGACCTGCCAGGCGACGTGATAGACAAGGCGGAGGTGCTCGGCGACCAACTCGTCGCGGGCGCTTGCGTCTCCGTGGTCTTGGTAGGCTTCCCAGAGTGACATGGATGCCATGTTCATCTTCCCTCGCTCAACCGCAGTCAACGGATTCCAGTTCCGGGCAAAGCAAGGGCACGGGCCGTACCAAAGGAGAAGGGCAGATTCGGAAACTTTAGCAATTTCTGTAACTGATTATTCTATAATGTTTTACGTCATACGATAGGACGAACGAGGATCGGAAAACCACACCGAGGAAGGGTCGGAACCGGCAGGAACTGCCGGGTCTCACCCGGCGGTCTTTTCCGGGTAGGGGGAGACGAAAAGAGGCTAGAAGGGGGGAGTTAGGAGAGTCCTGATCTTATCCGGAAGCCGGGAAGGCGAGAACGTTGGCCGGTCCGCCGGCCCCACTTTCCCGCTCCGAGGCCAGGCGGGCCTGAATTCCACTGAGGGCGTCCAGGGCTGGGGAGGAAGGAGGCAGGTCCAGCAACGACTCTTCCGGAGAAAGGCCCCTTTCCAGTGCGCTGTCTCTGGGAATGGAGCCGCCGAACGCCACTTTCAAGCCTAGAAACCTCCGCCCGGCAAGGGACATCATGCGATACACTTCTTCCGCGGTCACCCCGTCTCCCTGGTTGACGAGAACCTCAAGCGGAAGCAGGGGAAACCGCTCCCGGCTCACCTTCAGCAACGCATAGGTCGCCGCCATGGAGATACGATCCGGGGCGGTGAGGGCCATCAGCCGCTCGGCTCCTACAGCGCAGGCCGCCAGGACCGATGCCAGGTGGGATCCGCCGTCCACGACCACCAGATCGTAGAAGGGATAGAGGTCAGCCACCCGGCTCAAAAGAGCACGGCGTTCCCCTGGACCGGAGGATAGCGTCGACTCCACCCCACCTCCGCCTCCGGGGAGAAGCCACAGAAAGTCCGCAATCGGCCTCACCAGATCGGCCGGCGTCAGATCTCCTCCTCGCAAAGCCCCGATCCCAGCTCCTGGGTCGGACATTCCGAAGAGGAAATGAAGAGATCCCAAGCCCTCGTCGGCATCCACCAGAAGGACCCGGCGGCCTTCCTGAGCAGCCACCAGGGCCAGGAGCGCGGAGACGGTAGAGGTGCCCACCCCCCCCTTCCCTGACCCCAGTACCAGAACGCCTGAGGTCGGGGCCCACTGCACCCCTTGTCCCCCAGCCCCCAGATAGGCCCGAAG
>CBDUAX010000068.1:0-12587 GCA_965365235.1 uncultured bacterium | reverse complement strand
CGGTTTCGGGGGGGGCCCTTTTTTTCTACAGCTCCAAGTATCCCCCCGTCCCCGAACCCAGATGATTGACCGATCCAGAGAGGGGGTTTAGCGTCCCCAGGTCCGGGATTGGATCAAGGGAGGGCAGGGGAGGGAAAAGTCATCCTCGGGGGTTTACCAACCGCCGCTGATTCTAGATTCACCGGGGGCGGATCGGGACTGGTGTCTCGACTGGTCTTCAAAACCAGCTTGCCCGGCTAGAACCCGGGTGGGTGGGTTCGATTCCCACACGCTCCCGCCAAATGCAACGATCCCGGTGGAGCCCTTCGCCTCCATCGGGATCTGTTCTTCCTGAGAGGGTTGTCGCTTGACCGTTGGTTCGAAGCCCGTTTTCCCTCAAACCGCAAAGAACGGTTCTTAGGATGGAACCCCTCAGGGTAATCCTGAACCCGGCGGCCAAGGGGGGGAAGGGGGCGCGCCTCCGAGGGGCCGTGGAAGCCGGGCTCCAGGCACGAGGCATCCCTTTCCACCTCACGCCCACCGAAGCTGTCGGCCACGCAAGGGAGCTGGCCTCTAAAGCCTCCCTTCAGGGAGCGGCCCGCCTCCTTGTCGTTGGGGGGGACGGGACCATTCACGAGGTTGCGAACGGACTCCTGGAAGTGGATTCGGCTCCACCTACCCTGGCGGTCGTCCCCGTTGGAACCGGAAACGATTTTTTTCGAATGATCGGGTGCCCGCAGGGCCTGGAGCCGGCTTTGGACCTCCTACGGACCGGCACTGAGAAGCTCCTGGATGTCGGGGTGGTGCGCTTCGGGACCCAGGAGGCCCATTTCGTAAACCTCCTGGGGATCGGTCTGGACGTGGAAGTCCTGAGGCGACGGGGTCGGTTCGCCCGCCTCCCGGGGATTCTTCAGTACATGGCCGCGCTCCTGGCCGCGCTGGCGTCGTTCCGAAGCTTCCCGGTGAGGATCTCCCTGGAAGGCCAAAGGGAAATCTCCGGCCCCACCATCCTCGCCGGCCTGACCCTCGGACCCTCCATCGGGGGTGGGTTTCAAATAAGCCCCGAAGCGACTCCCTTTGACGGGTTTTTCGACTTCTTTTTCGTGGAGCCTCTTGGCCCCGGAAAGATCCTTCGCTACATACCCAAGGTCCTGAGGGGAACGCATGGAGAGGTTTCGGAGTTTCATGCCAGGAGAGCAAGAGAGGTCCGGATGTGCCGTGCGGACCAAAAGCCGTTTCTTTTCGAGTTGGATGGAGAATTGATGCCAGTGCCCGTGACGGCTTTGGATGTGACCATCTGCCCAGCGGTCCTCCCCGTTCTGGTGCAGGGCAGATCCGAATGAGATTCCAACGGGTGCTTCTCCGGGCCGTATTACCACCGCTGTTCTTCTGGCTGACCCCGGGAGTCACCCTCGGGCAGGTGCTCGACTCCATCCAGACGCCCCCTCCCGCTCAGGAGGTCTCGGATACCCTGGCCGACCCCCAGGAATCCCTGGGCGGGATCTCCCCGGGAGGTGCTTTCCTCCGGTCGGCCTTACTTCCGGGTTGGGGGCACGCTAAGGTGGGGGCCCACGGCCGGGGTGCCTTCTACTTCGCGGTGGAGACAGCGGCGGTCTTCATGATGGTCAAATCCCAGTCTCGGCTTTCCCTGGCCGAGGACCGGCTGAAGCTACACGAGGCCGTGGCCACCGCCCGGCTTCAGGCCCAGGGAATCGAGGACCCGCTGGAGATCGAGGAAGCGCTGGACGCCGACGAGGCCTTGACTGACCTCAGAGGGTTGAAAGAGGCCCGGGGGGAGCAGCGGGAGGACTGGGTGGCTCTTGGGATCTTCTTCCTCTTCCTCGGGGGAGCCGATGCTTTCGTTTCGGCTCATCTCGCCGAGTTCCCTGAACCGGTGGAGGTCAACATCGCAGGAGAACCGACGGGCCGCGTGGAATTGGCGATATCGATTCCGGTCGGGTTCTAACGCAGGGCGACCTCCAGGAGCCAACCGACTGGAGAATCCCGTCTCGCCACCTTTCCGGTCAGAGAGGTCTTCCCGGTCTTTTCTGGGCCGAATCCCACGAATAAAGCATCGGCGGCCCTTCAGCCTCCAAGAGCCCGAAGCTCATGTTGACCAGCCAATCACCGGAGTTCAGGTAGTACCGCTGGGGGAAGACTTCCTTGAGGACAGGGATATGAGTGTGTCCAAGAGCCACCAGATCCACCTCCGGATGGGATTCGAGGTACCCTTTCGCCCAATCTTCCAGAAACCGGGTCCGGGCGATCTGCTTTTCCAGGGGTTCCCCGGTCCGGGATTCGGTTTTGGAGACCCTCCGAGCCACCCACGCACCGACATCCGGGTGGAGCCAGCGGAAGGCGAACTGCGTCACCGAACCTCGGAGGATCCGTTTCAGGAGGCGGTAGCCAAGGTCCCCTCCTCCCACGCCATCTCCGTGAGCAAGGAAAACCTGCTTTCCGTGGAGCTCCAGGCGTACAGGGTCCCGGTGGAAGGCCACCCCGATTTCGTCCTGGAGGAATGAACCACCCCACCAGTCATGATTCCCTCCCATGAGGAGGACTGGAATCCCGGAATCCACCAGTGATGCCAGGGCTCCCAGAACCCGAGTGTGGCCCCTGGGGATGGCGCTTCGATATTCGAACCAGTAATCGAAGAGGTCGCCGTTGATGATTACCCTGGAGGCCTCAGACCCACAGAACTCGAGCCAAGAGAGGAAAGACGGTTCCGTTTCCGGAGGGGCACTCCCGAGGTGGACGTCGCTGGCAAGGTAGACAGGAAGTTCAGACATGGGGGGGGGAAGGAGGGGCGGGCCCCGCCGGACTCACAACCCGAAGCCCCGCGCCACCACGGAGAGGAGGGGGGGATTGTCCTGGGATCGCCGGGGGATCAGCTTGTCGCCTTGGGTGTAAATGAAGTCAACCAAAACCAGGCAATGACTACCCCGACCTCCACCTTGTCCTTTCTGTCGACCTCCTGGGCGGTTTTTCCCCGGGCCCGCCGGCCGTTGCTTCCGGTGTCCTCCCGGAGCAGAGGGCTGTTGACGGTTCTGCTTTTGACCCTAACCGTTTCTGCTTGCCGAACAGGGTCTTCCAGCGGGACCGTGCCCGTCGCGCCAGCTGAGGGCACAGCAACAGCGGAGCGGGCCTTGGAGGCCACCCGCCCCCAGGAGCCCTCCAGAATTCTCTTCGATTTCCGGGTGAAAGAGGCGGACCTGAGGTTCAGTGGTCGAGGGTTGGCCCGGATCGAGTCCCCCTACCGGGTTCGGCTGGACCTCTTCTCGGGGGGCGGCGAGACCATCTTCCAGGCGGCGTTGGTGGAGGGGAGCCTGCGGATTCCTCCGTGGGCACCCAGGGAGTTGGCACCTCCACCGGCTCTCCTCTGGGCGGCTCTTGGTATCTTCCGCCCCGACCCGGACCTTTCCTACCTGGGAGCCCGGGCCAACCGGGAAGGCGAAAAGACCCTCCGATATGGCGGCCGGGACGAACTGGAACTACGCTTTCGGATCCAGGAGGGCCAACTGACACGTGCCGAACTCCATAGGGAAGGCCATCTTATGGAGGAAGTGGATCTGACTCTTGATCCGGCGAACGGAACCGTCACTGAGACGGTATATCGAAACAGAGCGCTCTTCTTGGAGCTGACCTTCTCCCTTGAATCGGTTGAGACCGTTGCTTCGTTTCCGCCAGACATCTGGTATCCGGGTCGGTAGCGCCCTCCTTCCCGTCCTGGCCTTCGCAGGGTGCCTTTACGGTTTCCAGGCCGGCGCGGGATTCCCGGACCACGTTCGGACGGTGGCCATTGTCCCCTTTGAAAACCGCACGAACCGCCTGGAACTGACGGATGAGGTCTTTCAGGCTCTCCTCCGGGACTTCCCCCGATCCCAGGGACTCCAGCCGGCAGGCGAGGATGTTGCCGATGCCGTCGTGGAAGGGGTCATCACCCGGTACGAGCTTTCCACCCCCAGCTACCGGCCCGGAGCCGCCGGGCAAAACCCGGAGGTCCTGGAACGCCAGGTGACCCTGGTGGTCGAGGTCCGGATCATGAACCGCGGGCCCGACGGGGGGCCATGGGTGACCCTCTGGGAGAGTAGCGGCGTCTCGGTGCAGGGGCCTTACCTGGAAGAGTCCGAGAGCGAAGACGCCGGCAGAGCCTTGGCCATCGAGCAGTTGGTCCAGCGCGTCATAGACGGGGCCCAGTCAAACTGGTAGTTTTGGCCCTGATTTTTCTCACAACCCAATTCCTGCCGCACCCTCGGAGCGAATGCGCCTCACTCGATCCGTTCTCTTGAGTCTGAGCCTCTTCGGATTCTGGCTTATCCTCTCGGGCCACTATGAACCCCTGATTCTCTTCTTCGGGGTCTTCTCCTGTGTCCTGGTCAGCTACCTGGCCTGGCGGATGGACCGGGAGGACCGGTTCGCATTTGTCATCCCTCTGAACTTTCGCTTCTTCGGTTATCTGGCTTGGCTCGCCAAGGAAATCTTCAAAGCCAACGTCAATGTGGCCCGGATAATCCTACACCCCCGGCTGCCCATCAGCCCCATCATGGTACCCTTCAGAGCGTCCCAGAAATCGGAGCTGGGGCGAATGATCTACGCCAACTCCATCACCCTGACTCCGGGCACCATTACCACCGGGACGGAGGGGGAAGTTCTCCGTATCCATGCCCTCACCTGGCATGATGTGGACGGCCGAGAGGAAGACGAAATGGACCAGCGAATCTCAGCGCTGGATCACCGGACCTGATGTTCGTCGCCGCCGCGGTAGCCGTGCTGATCGCAATGGCATTGGCCATGATCCGGGCTCTCCTGGGGCCGACGGTCTACGATCGGGTCTTGGCAGTGAACATGTTCGGCACCAAGACGGTCCTGATGATCGCCCTGCTGGGATTCCTCTCTGGCCGACCCGATTTCCTGGACCTGGCTCTCCTCTACGCCCTCATCAACTTCGTCGGCACTCTGGCAGTGTTGAAATTCTTCGAGTTCGGAGATCTGGCCCGACGGGTGGATGGAGGGGAGGAGATCTGATGCCGATCTTCTTGGACGTGCTCAGCTGGATCCTCCTCTTGGCAGGATCTTTCTTCGCAATGGTGGGGGCCCTTGGCGTGATTCGGATGCCGGACCTCTTCACGCGCCTGCACGCGGCCGGGGTCACCGATACCATGGGAGCTGGGCTGATTCTGACCGGGCTGATGTTCCAAGCCGGACTTACCCTCGTGACCCTGAAGCTGATCCTGATCCTGGGGTTCGTCTGGTTCTCCAGCCCCGTGTCGACCTACGCCCTCGCTCGAGCCACTCTGGCCAGTGGGCAGGAACCCTTCTGGTCCGAGGACCTTGAGATCCCCGACACCGCCCGGATTCCCGGGATGGTCTACCCGGTTGATGCCATGGAGGAGGCGGACTAGGTGGAAACTCTTGTAGACTTCGCCCTCCTGGCTTTCCTGGCGGTCACGGCCCTGGCGGTCCTGCGGGTTACGAATCTTTTCGCTGCCGTCATGTTGGCGGGAATCTACAGCTTCCTCTCAGCCGCCCTCTTCACGGTCATGGATGCCGTGGACGTCGCCTTTACCGAGGCGGCTGTCGGCGCCGGCCTTTCAACGGTCCTCTTCCTGGCAACCCTCGCTCTTGTTGGATCCAAGGTGAGCACGCCGGAGTTCAGGATCTCGACCATCTCGGCCAAAGTCCCTGCCAAGCGGCCGGCGTTCCCGGTTTTCATTGTGCTCTTCACCGGCGGGATCCTTGTCTACGGCACGCTGGACATGCCTCCCTACGGAGATCCCAACGACCCGGTACACCAACATGTGGCTCCACACTACCTCCAGGAGTCGGGGGAAGAGATCGGCGTTCCGAATGTGGTTACGTCGGTCCTGGCCTCGTATCGGGGCTACGACACCATGGGGGAAACAACCGTGGTCTTCACCGCGGCTGTAGGTGTGATGATCCTCCTCGCTGCACTCCGGAGGAAGGATGAGTTCGGTGAAGAGGCTTGGGGCGAGGATCGGGTCGACGACCTGGACCTGGGATTCGTGAGGGCGTTCTGGAAAGACTCGAAGGAGGAAGACCGGAAGAGCGCCAAGGGGGAAAAGAGGGGCAGGGGAACGGGGGGAGGGAAGGACCGATGAGTGACCAGGTCATTCTCCGGGTGGCCACGAAGATTATCGTGCCGACGGTTCTTCTCTATGCCCTCTACGTGCAGTTCCACGGTGATTTCGGGCCCGGAGGCGGTTTCCAGGCTGGAGTCATCTTTGCGGCGGGCATCATCCTCTACGCCCTTGTCTTTGGCCTCCGTCGCACTCAGCGGGTCTTCCCAAGTTGGGTTGCCCGATTCCTGGCCGCTGCGGGCGTGCTGCTCTACGCTGGCGTCGGTGTTGTCTCGCTCTTTCTCGGCGGGGAGTTCCTCAACTACTCCGTCCTGGCCCATGACCCCCACCACGGCCAGCACTACGGGATCCTCCTGGTTGAGCTGGGCGTCCTGGTGACCGTTCTGGGGGTCATGGTCACCGTGTTCTATTTCTTCGCGGGCCGCGGGAGGGAGAATCTGTGAGGATCCTGGGGCTCTACAACTACTGGATCTTCATCGTCCTGATGATGGTGGGGTTCTACATCCTGATTTCCCGCCGGAACCTGGTGAAGAAGATCCTGGGTCTAAACATTTTCCAGACCTCGGTCTTCATCTTTTACATCAGCATGGGGAAGATCAAGGGAGGAACCGCGCCGATTCTCATGGAAGGGGAAGGGGAGGTCCTCTACTCGAACCCACTGCCCCATGTCCTGATCCTCACCGCCATCGTTGTGGGCGTGTCCACCACCGCTGTGGCACTGGCTCTAGTCGTCAGGATCATGGAGGCGTACGGTACGATCGAGGGCGATGAGATCACGGCCATGGACAACAGGATGCCGCCACCATGACCAGGCACCTTCCCGCCCTCCTGGTCGTTATCCCCCTCATGGCGGCCCCGGTTGCCGCAGTCCTGCGCTGGCGCCGGGCTGCGTGGGCGGTGGCTCTGGGTGTGAGTTGGGCCGTCCTGGGCATGGCCGTGTCGATCCTCCGCCGAGTCCTGGACGAGGGAACCATCAGCTATGCCATGGGTGGGTGGGTGGCGCCTATCGGCATCGAGTACAGGATCGATGTGGTCGGCGCCTGGGTGCTGGTCATCGTGGCTGCCATCGGGGCGGTGGTCATGCCCTACTCTCGGGCCAGCCTGGCCAGGGAGGTCGAACCTCAGAAGATCCCTCTCATCTACTCCGCTCTTCTTCTCTGCCTCACCGGGTTGTTGGGGATCGCTGCCACGGGGGACGTCTTCAACCTCTTCGTATTCCTGGAGATCTCCTCCATCTCGGCCTACGCCCTCATCGCTGCGGGCCCCGAGCGGAGAGCCCTACACGCTGCGTTCAAGTACCTGATCATGGGGAGTGTCGGGGCCACGTTCATCGTCATCGGCATCGGGATGCTCTACGTGATGACCGGCACGCTGAACATGGCCGACCTCGCTCAACGGCTTCCAGATGTGAGCAGCCGGACCGTGTCGGTGGCCTTCGCCTTTTTGACGGTGGGGATCAGCCTTAAGATTGCGCTGTTCCCGCTCCACCTCTGGCTGCCCGACGCGTATACCTTTGCCCCCTCCACCATCACCGCCTTCCTGGCCTCTACCGCCACCAAGGTGGCGGTCTACATGATGGTGAGGTTCCTCTTCACGATCTTCGGGCCTGACTTTTCTCTGGAGGTGATGGCCTTCCAGTGGGTTCTCATGCCACTGGCACTGGTCGCCATCCTTCATGCGTCGGTAACCGCCATCTACCAGATGAATGTCAAACGGTTGCTGGCCTATTCCAGCGTCGCCCAGATCGGATACATGACGTTGGGCATCAGCCTTGCTTCCGTGACGGGGCTCACCGCCGGACTCCTGCACCTTTTCAACCATGCCATCATGAAGGGCGCCCTCTTCATGGCCATTGGTGCCGTGATGTACCAGGTGGGCTCGGTCCGAATCGAGGCGATGCGGGGTTTGGGCCGAAAGATGCCCTGGACCATGGCGGGATTTGTCCTCGGTGGGCTCTCCCTTATTGGAGTCCCTGCCACGGTGGGGTTCATCAGCAAATGGTACCTGGTTCTGGCCGCCGTGGAGGCCGGCCTCTGGTTTGTCGCGGTCCTCGTTCTTCTTGGATCACTTCTGGCCGTGGTCTACATCTGGAGAGTTGTAGAGGCAGCCTACTTCCACGATTTCGTGGGCGAGTTCGAAGTCAAGGAAGCCCCTCTGTCTCTCCTCATTCCCATCTGGGTGTTGGTGTTGGCCAACCTCTACTTCGGTCTCGACGCCAGTTCCACGGCCGGCGTGGCCACCAGGGCGGCTGAAATCCTGCTGGGGGTGAGTTGATGGGCTTGATTCAGGCCTTCACCGAAGCGGTTTCCGGAGGGGGGACAGCCCTCCTGGCGGTCCTCATCCCCCTCGTCGGCACCGCATTCATCGGCCTGTTCCGGAATTTTCCCAACCTCCGTGAGGGAGCCACACTGATCACCGGGGTGGTCCTCTTCGGGGTCGTGCTGTCTCTCTGGCCGGAGGTTTTGGCCGGTGGGACGCCAACCATCACCCTCTTCACACCCATCCCCGGGATCCCGATCCAACTCCAGGTCGAGCCCCTGGGATACATCTTTGGGCTGGTTGCGTCCTTCCTCTGGATCGTGACCTCCCTCTATTCCATCGGGTACATGCGGGGGCATCACGAAAAGAACCAAACCCGCTTCTATCTGTTCTTCGCCATCGCCATTTCAGCGGCCATGGGGGTAGCCTATTCCGGGAACCTCCTGACCCTTTTTCTCTTCTACGAGGTTCTCACACTTTGCACCTTCCCTCTGGTGACGCACCACCAGACGGAAAAAGCCCGGAAGGCAGGCCGGGTGTACCTGGGGATCCTCCTGGGTA
Source organism: uncultured bacterium (assembly GCA_965365235.1). Lineage (GTDB taxonomy): Bacteria > Gemmatimonadota > Gemmatimonadetes > Longimicrobiales > Gaopeijiaceae > CBDUAX01. The sequence goes on along the minus strand of CBDUAX010000068.1, from coordinate 3,690 downwards.
CCTCCATCGGACTTCAGCTTCTGGGCATCATCTGGGTCTATTCAGTGGCCGGGACCCTTGACTTCCGGGTAGGAGGGATTCTGGGCGGGAATATTTCCGCCGGTGCGGTGCCGGTCCTGCTGGCGTTGTTCGTGTTCGGGGTGGGAAAGGCCGCCGTGATGCCCTTCCACCGGTGGCTCCCCGCAGCCATGGTGGCACCCACGCCGGTTTCCGCTCTGTTGCATGCTGTGGCCGTCGTGAAGGCGGGGGTCTTTACAGTCCTGAAGGTCTCGGTCTTCATTTTCGGGCCGGAGTTGATTTCCGGGACCGGTGCGGCGGATGTCCTCCTCTGGTTCGCGGCCGGGACCATCATCATCGGTTCGCTTGTGGCCTTCACCAAGGACAACCTGAAAGCCCGCTTGGCCTACTCCACCATCAGCCAGCTTTCCTACATCGTCCTGGGTGCCCTCCTGGCCAACCGTTGGGGGATCATCGGCGGAGGCATGCATATCGTCATGCATGCCTTTGGCAAGATCACCCTCTTCTTCGGTGCCGGGGCCATCATGGTGGCGGCTCACAAGACCGAGATCAGCCAGATGAAAGGCCTCGGTCGGACCATGCCCTTCACCTTTGGGGCCTTCTTCATCGGGGCTCTCAGCATTATCGGGCTCCCACCGGCGGGGGGGGCGTGGAGCAAATGGTTCCTGGGACTGGGAACGCTGGAGGCGGACCAGTTGGGTTTGCTGGCCGTCCTCATGGTCAGCTCGCTCCTTTCCCTGGTCTACCTCCTGGAGGTCCCCCTGAAGGCGTTCTTCTCCAAACCGGACCAGCCGCTGGAGCACGACGGTGTCCATGAGGCACCGTGGCCCAGCCTCCTGGCCATGGGAGTCACGGCTTTGGCCACCGTCGGTCTGTTTCTTTACCCGGAACCCTTCTACCGGCTCTTGGAGCTGGTGGTGGGCGGATAGGACTCGAGGAGCCGAATGATGAAGCCAGAAGGCGAAAAAGAGCGCTTCCTCGATCGACAGGAGAATGTCGATCGGCTGCTCTGGGGCTTCACCCTTCTGGGCGTGGTAGCCCTTCTGGTGGACTTCTTCTTCCACCGGCATACCTACCATCCCTGGGAGGATCTCTGGGGGTTCTACGGAATCTTCGGGGCTCTGGCCATCATCGTGTTGGTGCAGCTGGCAAAGGGACTCAGAAAGCTCGTAATGCGTGACGAGGACTACTATGAGTCCGACTGAGTTCCCGCCCTTCATCCTCTTTTTCGCCGCCGCTTTGGTGGTTCCCATCCTCCGGGGATGGGTCAGGGCGGGGGTCCTCCTTCTGGTTCCGCTCCTGGGCGGGCTCAGCCTCATCGGTCTGGAACCGGGGTCCTATGGCGAGATCAGTCTGATGGGCTACACCCTCACGCTGATGAGGGTGGACAAGCTCAGCCTGCTGTTCGGATACCTCTTCCACCTGGCCTCTTTCCTGGCCTTTCTCTTTGCCCTGCACCTCAAGGAGGAAGAAGGGGCAACTCTCCAACACACCTTCGGCCTCCTCTACGCCGGCAGTGCGCTGGGTGCCGTTTTCGCAGGGGACCTCATCACGCTCTTCATCTTCTGGGAGATCCTGGCGCTGACGTCGGTCTTTCTGATCTGGGCCCGGAAGAGCGAGAGGTCGCTTGCCAGCGGCGTCCGGTACCTGGTGGTCAGTGTGGTGAGCGGGGTCCTTCTGCTGGCGGGCATCCTGGTCCACGCCCACGAGACCGGGAGCATCGCCTTTACCTTCCTGGGCTTGGATGGGCTGGCCTCCTGGCTGATCCTCCTGGCTTTCGGGATCAAGGCGGGATTCCCATTCCTCCATAACTGGCTCGTGGATGCCTACCCGGAAGCCACCCCCACGGGCACGGTCTTCCTGTCCGCATTTACGACAAAGGTTGCCGTGTACGCCCTGGCCCGGGCGTTCCCAGGCACCGACCTCCTGATCTGGGTCGGGGTGGCCATGACGGCCTTCCCCATCTTCTACGCCGTCATCGAAAACGATCTCAGGCGCGTTCTCTCCTACTCCATGATCAACCAGATCGGGTTCATGGTGGTGGGGATCGGATTGGGGACCTCCCTTGCGGTCAACGGGGCCGTGGCCCATGCCTTTGTGGATGTCATCTTCAAGGGCCTTCTGATGATGTCCATGGGTGCAGTTCTTTACCGGACAGGAAAGATCAACGGGACGGATTTAGGGGGCCTTTACAAATCCATGCCCCTAACGGCGTCTTTCTCCATCGTGGGGGCCGCATCGATCTCGGCGCTTCCCCTTTTCAGCGGGTTCATCAGCAAGTCCATGGTCATGGCGGCGGCTCTGGAGGAGGGATATGGCTGGGTTTGGGTCATGCTCCTCTTCGCCTCTGCCGGCGTAGTCGAGCACGCCGGGATCAAGATTCCCTTTTTCTCTTTCTTTGCCCACGACTCAGGGATCCGGACGAAGGAAGCGCCACCCAATATGCTCCTGGCCATGGGGTTGGCCTCGATCCTGTGCATTGCCATCGGCACGTTCCCCTTTTGGACCGTCTATCCGCTCCTTCCATACGCCGTAGAGTATGTGCCCTACGACGCCACGCACGTCGTCACCCAGCTCCAACTCCTTTTCTTCTCGTCCCTGGGCGTATTCTGGATGATGAGGACCGGGTGGTATCCACCGGAAAAACGGTCGGTGAACCTGGATTCGGACTGGAGTTATCGATGGCTTGCCCCACGGATCGTGAGAGGCGTAGGTCGGGTCGTGTCCACCGTGGATGGGGGCATCAGGAAGATGGTTGTCCAGGGGTTGTTCAGAGGTCATAGAAAAGCCGGACAGATCCTGGATCCAAAGCAGGGCCTGTCCCGACACTATCCCACCGGCTTTATGGTCCTCTGGGTGTCCATTCTTCTGGGGGCTTACCTCCTGTTCTATTTCCTGTAAGGACCCCGCCGCCAAGGAAGCCACAGCCCCGGAATCCGAAACAACGCTCCGGGTTGGACGATTCGCCCAACTGATTTTCGATCCGACCAGGGAAAGAGGAGATTCCAGGCCAGTGAAGGAAGCCCAAATGAACATGCCCCTTTCTCCCACTCAGAAGGTCCTCTCCCGGGAGGTATTCCTGGAGCGGTTCCAGCGCCCGCGGGACTTTCGCCTCGTCTTCACCAACGGGTGCTTCGACATTCTTCATCGGGGCCACGTGGAGTATCTCCACCAAGCTTCAGCACTGGGAGACCGATTGGTGGTGGGAGTGAATTCGGATGCCTCCGTGGAACGGCTGAAGGGCCCCGGGCGGCCCGTGGTTCCCCAGGAGGACAGGGCCTTGGTCCTGGCTGCTCTGGAATCGGTGGCGGCCGTGACGCTCTTCCATGAGGACACCCCCCTCGAGCTTCTGGCAGCCCTTCTCCCCGATGTTCTCGTGAAGGGAGGGGACTACTCCGCCCAGGAGGTGGTAGGTCGGGAAGAGGTAGAGGCCCAGGGAGGCCGGGTCGAGATCATCCCGTTCATCCTTGGCCGCTCCACAACCGAGCTCATCAACAGGATCCAGGAAACAGAATGACTGTCCGAAACGACGGCCGGAAGGCCGGAGAGCTTAGGCCCACCACCATCGAGTTGGGTCCAGTGGCCTATGCCGAAGGCTCCTGCCTGATCTCAACCGGCGACACCACGATCCTTTGCGCCGCCTCGGTACAGGAGTCTGTTCCTGACTGGCGG
>CBDUAX010000067.1:0-12794 GCA_965365235.1 uncultured bacterium | reverse complement strand
GGAAAAGGACTCCCGCCAAACCTGAACCGATGAGGTCGGAAAAATGCCTCGTACACGTATCCTGATTCTCGGCGCTGCCGGGAAGGATTTTCACGTATTCAACACGCTGTACCGGGATGACGAGTCGGTGGAAATCGTTGGGTTCACTGCCCAGCAGATCCCCCATATCGACGACCGGACCTATCCCGCCAGCATCGCTGGGGAGCTCTACCCAGACGGCATCACCATCTACCCCGAAGATGAGCTGGACGAGCTAATCGTTAATCTGAAGGTAGACCGCTGTGTCATGGCCTACTCCGACGTGTCGTACGACTACGTCATGCACCTGGCCAGCCGGGTCAACGCTTTGGGCGCCGGTTTCGAGCTTCCCAGCGAAACCAAGACCATGTACACCTCCAACAAGCCGGTCGTAGCGGTCTGCGCCTCCCGCACCGGGGTTGGGAAGAGCCAGACTTCCAGGGCGGTGGCTCGGATCCTTCGCGGGGCCGGCCTGAAGGTGGCGGCCATCCGTCACCCCATGCCGTATGGTGATCTGGCGAAGCAGCGGGTTCAGCGTTTCGCAACCGAAGAGGACATGGTCAAGCACGAGGTGACCATCGAGGAACGGGAGGAGTACGAACCTCACGTCGCTGCGGGTGGGATCGTATTCGCCGGCGTGGACTACGGCGCCATTCTGGAAGAGGCCGAGAAAGAAGCCGACGTTATCCTCTGGGACGGCGGGAACAACGACACGCCCTTCTATACACCCGACATCCACATCACTCTGGTGGACCCCCACCGTCCGGGTCACGAGCTCGCCTACTATCCTGGTGAGACGAACGTTCGGATGTCCGATGTCATCATCATCAACAAAGTGGCCACGGCCGACGCCGCCAACGTGCAGAAGGTCCGGGAGAATGTGGCTCGCGTGAACCCCAACGCCACCATTCTGGACGCAGCGTCACCCATTTTCGTGGATGATCCGTCGATCTTGAAGGGGAAGAAGGTTCTGGTAATCGAAGACGGCCCGACCCTGACCCACGGTGGCATGATGTACGGTGCCGGCACGATCGCGGCCCAACGGGCGGGTGCCGGGGAGCTCATCGATCCCAGGCCGTACCTGGTGGGTGAGCTGAAGGACACGTTCGAGACCTATCCGGGTCTGGGAGTCCTCCTTCCGGCCATGGGCTACGGGGAACAGCAGGTGAAGGACCTGGAGGCCACCATCGCCAAGGCGGTGGAAGGAGGGGTTGAGGCCATAGCGGTGGGTACCCCTATAGACCTGGCACGCATCGTGAATATTCCGGTCCCGAACACCCGGGTCCGGTATGAGCTGCAGGTCATCGGCCAGCCCACCTTGGAGGACGTCCTGGCTCCGATTCTCAAGAAATAGGACTCAGGAACCATCGGTTCGGGAGCGCCGGATCCGGCTCCCTGGAGAGTAGAAGAGAAGGGGCTCGGGTTCTCGCGAGCCCCTTCTTGTATTGTCTGATATCATACCCTGCTAAGTCTTTTCTGACAGACGGTTACGGGCCTCTTCAAAACCAGAATCGAGGCCGGCCCGGGCTGCCTCTCCCCGGAAGCCTCGGCGGGCCAGGAAGCCGTAAAGGCGTCGTCGAGCCCGTTCCCGCTCCGGAGTGAACCGATCCAGAAGAAGGGCCTCGACGACCCTCATGCCCTGCTTCCTGACCCAACCCTCACCGGCGGCCCTGGCCAGCTTCTCTTCGGTCAGATCCTCTTCTTCCAAGACCCGGTCCACCGCCTCGTCGGCCACCTTACCCTGGATCCCTCTGAGGGCCAGCTCACGACGGAGAGCCGATGGGCTCCGGGGGGAGAGCTTCACCCGATCCCGGGCAAGCGCCTGAGAGAAGGCCAGGTCGTCCAGAAGGTCCCGTTCTCTGAGCCAGTCCAGGCATTCGTCCACCTCGGCTGCCCCAAAACCCTTTTTTCTGAGCCTGCCGCGGAGTTCCTCGATCCCTCGCCTCCGGGGGGCCAGGAGTCGGAGGGCCGCCGAGAGAAGCTCCTCAGGCGGGGTGCCGGTGCTAGGCAAGGGGATCCGTCACCTTAGAAACGCCTGCAATACCGACTGTTCGCGAACTCCAGGTCGATGATGAGTTCGATGTCCTCACCAGGACTCACCGGGAGGGCCTCTGTGAGGCATTTTCCAGATGCGAGGAGGTCGATCTCGATGCGAAGATCCGTGGAAAAGTCCCAGGGGATGGTATAGACCTCTTCTCTCTTCCCTGTGAGGATCCCGAGTTTCTTACGGGACCCGGTGGTCACGGCCCAGAGGGTGGCGTCCATGAAGTTCAGATTCGTGACGTGGATCCGGATTGTCTCGTCCCTGATGCCCCCCTGAAAGGGGTCTCCAACGGTCCGGGCTTTCGGGCCACACGCCCCGAGGGCCAACCCAGCGAACAGGAGGAAGGAGTAGCTTAGCAGGCGTCCGTTCATGGGTGTCTCCCGGTCCAGTTTGGTCCCCCGTCCGTTTCGCCTGGGGCGCGCTGATCTCAGAACTTCTCCAATGGAACCCAGCGGCCACGCCAAAACCATGTTCAGAGGGGTCTACTTCTTCTATCATTTTTGAAGCGATGGAGTTCCGCGGGCCAAAAAGAGGAGGAACGTATGGACCGGGTTCTGGGGCCGGAGGTCGCCGGACTTTTCTACCCTGCTGACGGTCCTACTCTCTCTGAGACCGTGGATTCGCTCCTTCAGGAAATCCCGGAGCCTACCCGGACCGGACCGCCGCCCAAAGCCGTGGTGGCTCCTCATGCCGGATATGTGTACTCAGGGCCTGTGGCCGCATCGGTCTATGGCCGCCTCCGCCCCTTTCGCGACCAATACCGGCGGTTGCTTCTGGGACCGGCCCATCGCCACCCCTTCCACGGGTTGGCGGTAGCCGACGCCTCGGCCTTCCATACCCCCATGGGGTCGGTTCCTGTGGACCCCTGGGCCCTGGCCAAGGCCCTGGAGCTCCCTCAGGTCCATCTCCTGGACGAGGCGTTTCCCGGGGAACACAGCCTGGAGGTCCACCTTCCCTTCCTTCAAGCCGTTTTGGGGGACTTCCGGCTCCTCCCTCTACTGGTGGGGGACACCTCCCCAGACGAGGTGGCTCAGCTTCTGGAGCACCTCTGGGGCGGAACGGAGACACTCATCGTCATCAGCTCTGATCTGAGCCATTTCCTCTCGTACGAACAAGCCGGTCGGCTGGACGAGGCTACGGCCCGGGCCATCGAAGGCCTGCGACCGGAGGAAATCCGCTTCGACCAGGCTTGTGGCCGGATCCCGCTGGGTGGACTCCTTCTTCGAGCACGGGAAGTAGGTCTTGAGGTGGAGCGAGTAGATCTTCGCAACTCCGGGGACACGGCCGGCCCCAGAGACCGAGTGGTAGGGTACGGATCGTTCCTCTTCACCCCTCCTGCAGGTACCATTTCCCGGTGACGAGATCTCGAAAGACCGTCACCGTTTGTCCGTTCTCCAGAGCCAGGATGGCGTAGCGGCGGGATATCGGTTCCCGCCACCACTCGTCGTCGATCTGCCAGATCTCCAGGATCTGCCGCACTCGCTTCTCCCCTCCGGGCAAGCGGATGGCCAGGGGACGCCCCCCTGCGCCGGTCCGGATCCGGATGGGCCGGGGGACATTCAGCGGACGAAGGGTCTGAGGAAGGGGTTTTTTCATGGCGTTCCCACCGTTGTCCGCGACTCCACGCGCCTTTTGGTTCGGGCTCTGCTCTTCATGGCTCGAAGTTCAGGAGGGCGTAGCGCCGTTCGGGAATCCGGGACCAGGGGTCCATCTCCACCACACGATAGAGGGGAGAAAAGCCCAATTTCAGCGTCAACTCCTTCACCGCCTCCTTCAGGGAAGGAGGGATAATCTCTTCCTCCAGCGCCAACCCTCCTGATTCTCTCCCCCCCTCTTGTTTTCGATCGAAAAAACCGGGCTGGGATGTGGCTGGACCGAACCGGAACAGCTCCACAACCAGGCTCTCCACGGCCCGGGGTGGGGGAGAGATGGCCATCTTCCCTCGGAGTGGAAAGGTCAGGGAGTTCTTCTGGGCCGTAGGTTCTCTCAGAACGGCCTCCACGGACCAGGATCCGCCCCCTTCCAGCCGGGCCCGAAGGCGTACCCCTCGCACGCTTCGGCCCCGACGAGCCGGTCGGGAGAGGGCCTTTTCCATGAGGTGGTCCAGGGCACCGTGAAGGGTTTCGGTTCGTCCTGCCGGAGAGGGAAAGCCCAGGGAGACTCGGATGGGTTGTGGTCTGTGCAGTGACCGGACGGGATCCAGCCTCCGGCCAGTGGACCACTCCAGAGCCTGCCGTCCCTGGGCACCGAACTGTCCCACCAGTGCAGGCTCCGGAAGGGCGATGAGCTCTTTCAGGGTGCCGACCCCCAGTCGCTCCAGTCGCTGGATCATGAGGGGGTCCACCGGTAGGACCGAGACAGGGCAGGTGGCCAGGAAGGTAGAAAGCTCTGAACGGGAGACCAGAACGGGCCTCCCTGGTCGTGACCGAGCCGCGGCCACCCAGGCCCCGAATTTGCCCGGAGCCCGCCCCACTCGTGTCACCGCCACCAGAGATGGGGGAAAAACCCGCAGGAGGGCCTGGAGGGCTACCCTCACCTGACGGGCAGGAGATCCGTGGAGACGCTCCATTCCATCCATCCCCAGAAACACCCTGCCTGGGCCGGCGGGCTCCACCACAGGGCTCAATTCCATGAGGACCTCCACCATCTCTTCCTGTGCGGCATCGTAGTGGGCCGGATCCGGCTCCAGGAGGGTGAGGGAAGGGCAGAGAGAAATGGCCTGTGAGACCAGCTGACCGGGCCGGGCACCTGCTTCGGCTCCCCGCTCGGATACTTGCCAGAGGGTTCTTCTCACCCCCTCGCTGGGGGAAAGGAGTGCTACGGAGGTGGTGTCCAACTCCGGTGCTCGGACCAATTCCAGACGGAGCTCGAAGGTGGGAAGCCAGAGGCAGAGGGCCTGCCGGCTTCCGGGAAAGGCTGAGGAAAAAAGAGTCGAGGAGCCCCTCTTGCCCTCCTTCTCGAAGAGGAGAGGGGGTGCTTGATACAGCTGAGTCATGCCCACCAGCGTGCCGAAGAAAACCGAACAAAACCCGAAGATGAAGATAGGGCGAAAGTGCTGGAGGATGCAAGAACGGAGAGGGAAGGGGGGCTCTGTGGTCCAGGCGGGTGGGCCTGGGGGGGGTGGGGGAATCCTCGAGGAAAGTCGTGAGATCTAGAGCGTCCCGTGCTCCTTTCCTTGCCCGGGTCCATCACCCTCCTGCAGATTCCTCGGCAGCCGCGAGAGCACAGAAGGGCCTTGGATTCCTTTCTATTGGGCGGGCGGTCAACAAGTACGCCACTCAACGCTGACAGCGGGTGATGTGGGGAGATGTCCTGACTGCGCGAACCAGCGTGACGAACGGAGATTCCGAATGAGTGGAGATCAACGCGGGAAGGCCGACCGGAACAAGCTCTCGAGACGGGGCTTTGTGAAAGCTGGTGGGGCAACGTTGGCGGGTGGCCTGGTCGCAGCCACAGCGGGTTCGCCATCTCATCTGAGCGGCGAGCCGGCTCGCCAGGATCTCAGCATTCAGAGCTACAAAACACTTGGTAGAACTGGCTGGCGCGTTTCCGACATCGGGTTCGGAACCGGCCCCCTCAGGGAACCGGCGCTGGTACGCGCCGCCTTCGATAAGGGCATCAACTACTTCGACACCGCTGAGTCATATGGAAACGGCGCGGCTGAGCGCACAATCGGTGAAGCCCTTCCACACATCGGTCGCGAGAACGTATTCATCGCCACCAAAGCCGTTTTCAGAGGGGGAGAGACCGAATCCGAGGTCCTGGACCGGATCCGGCGGAGTCTCGAGCGTCTGAAAACGGACTATGTCGATGCGTATTCCATGCACCATACGCCAACCGTGGAGTTCCTGAGTCATCCGGGCTACCACGCGGCGATTGAACGTCTCAAGGCTGAGGGGCGGGTAAGATTCTCGGGCGTCTCATACCATGGCCCTTCCAGGACGGGGCAGGGCAACATGGCCGAAGTGCTCTCGGCTGCGGCTGAGGACGGGCGGTTCGACATGATGTTGTTCGTCTACAACTTCATGAATAGCGAACAAGGATCTCAGATTCTGGCGGCGTGCAAAGCGAACGATGTTGGCGCGACCATCATGAAAAGTGCGCCGGGCGTCCTGCACTTCGACAAGTGGGATCCTGACAACATGTCCGATGAAGAGAAGAGCTTCGCCCAGCGGTATGGTCTACGGACAGCGGATCAACTCCGCCTGGGCAGCATCCAATGGGTCCTGCAGAACCCTGATGCCCACACGGTCTGTGTCAGCCTCAATGACTTCGACAACATCGACCGAGTCGTTGGGATCTCTGGAAAGAGCCTCTCACGGGCGGATGAGGAGCTCCTCGATCGTTTGGCCCGGTCGGCGAACGCTCGGTATTGCCGTCATGGCTGCGTGGAATGTGCCGGCCAGTGTCCCCAGGAAGTGCCGGTGAGCAGGATCATGCGCTACGCCTATTACTTCGAGGCACAAGGTCGAGAAAAGCATGCCATGAGCAGGTACGCTCAATTGGGAGGTTCCAACGGCTCTGCGTGTCTGGACTGCCTGGCACCGTGTGATACGGCCTGCCCGTTTGGATTCCAGATTCGAACGCAGATGTCCAAGGTGCATCAGATGCTGACTCTGGCGTAGACCCAGGAAGGACCGGTGCAGGTGTAGAGGGCTCCCGACCGGAGGAAAGGGGCCTGGCGGCAGGCAGCGCCCGCGCTGTGACCAGATGCTGCGCCCGCCGCCGTCCGGCCCTCCTCGGCTACGGGCGCCATTCGGAACGAAGAATGGCGAACCAAGCCTCATCGATCGCTTCGCCTCTCTCCACCCGGCTTTTTCGCAACACACCTTCCTTCTTCATTCCCACCTTTTCCATGACTCGCTGAGATGCGGTGTTCCGATAATCGGCTCTCGCATGGACCCGGTTCAAATCAGGGTGTGTCGAGAAGGCCGCGTCGATCACGGCTCCGGCCGCCTCCGTGCAGAACCCTTTGTTCCAGTGGGCGCGAGCGATGGAGTACCCGATCTCACACAAAGCATGATCGAAGTCGAAACGAACATTGATTCCGCCGATGACCGTCTTCTCGCTCTCGATTCCCCAAGCGGGATGCGTGACTCGATCCAGGAGAAGCTGTCTTGCGATGAACTGCTCGGCATCTTGACGGCCGTACGGCTGGGGGAGCGCCTGTAGATAGCGGGACCATTCGGAATCCTGGGCGTACGCAAGCACATCGTCTACGTCCCTCAATTGCCAGTGACGAAGACGGAGCCGATCAGTTTCGATCACTTCAGGTAGTGCGTCTCTCTCCAACACACCAACCTCCTTCTCTTTCGATTATCAACTGTCGCATCCGCCGCTGGTCCCTTCGATGGAATGGCAGACTCGGTAGCGTGAAAACCTCGGGCTCGCCTGCGAGCCAGAGCCACCGACGCAGTGTCTGAAGCAGTCGCCCATCCCCGAGATGGACCTTTTCATCGAGACGGCCCGCTTCGAGCTCCCTCGGGCCATCCTAACAAGGTCTCAAGAGTCTTGCCCACTTTAATCTTGACAAAACATATACAAAAGGGTTTTTTCTTTGACAATAATTAAACAAAGGAAGCCCCAATGCGAATCTGGATGGCCACCGCGCTCTTGCTGGTAACGATGGGCTCTTTCCCGGCTTCGGCACAACAGAACGAGTCCGGTCCGAAGGAGAAGCCTGTCTCGCCCGCACGGACCCCTGTCACCGTCGAGCCGCCTCTGGCGGTCCTCATGGGGAGTTTCGTGGATGAGATGGACGGCCGTCCCCTGGCTACGGTGCCTGTGGAAGTTCGAGATGCGGGTGAGTCCTTGGTGGCCGGCGCCCTCACCAACTCCGCCGGACGGTTCCGTATCGAAGGTCTCCCCCCCGGTCGGTACTCGTTGCGAGCGACAACCCTGGGTTACGCGCCTTTCCGGACCGACAGTATCGTTCTGGAACCGGGGGCCGTGTACCGGCTCGATCCCGTCCGAATGGGTGTAAGGGCCGTGGAGTTGGAGGGGTTGTTGGTCGCGACGGAGCGCGCTGAGGTGCGGCTCGAGGTGGACCGGACCGTCTTCAACGCTCGGAACGCCCCTGGAGCCGCTGGCGGCAACGCAACCGATGTCCTGCGGAACGTCCCCTCGGTGGACGTGGACCCCGAAGGCCAGGTAAGCGTCCGGGGCAGCAGCGACGTGGTCATCCAGATCAACGGCCGCGCAGCTCCCTTCAAGGGAGACGCCCTGGCCACGTACCTCAAGCAGCTTCCCGCCAGTACCATCGAGCAGGTGGAAGTCGTCGCCAACCCCGCCGCGAAGTACGATCCCGAGGGAATGGCAGGGATCGTGAACATCGTTTTGCGGGAGAACACCGACCTCGGCCTCAGCGCCGCCCTCACCGTTGCAGGGAGTTCCACGGACCGGTACAACGGCTCCGGCACCGTCGGCTTCCAGCAGGGACGCCTCAACCTCGCCGGCATGTACGCGGTGAATAGTGATTTCCGTCGGCCCAGCGGCTATATGGAGCGGTTGAACTTCCTCGGTGCGGGAGCAGGGGAGACCATCTTTCAGGACTCAGAGAGCCTCCGGGAATCACTCGGCCACTCGTTCACGGGCAGTATGGACTTCAGTATCCGCCCCAAAACGACTCTCTCCCTTCAAGCATCGGGAAGCACCAACGGCAATGAGTCTCTTACGGTGAACGACTTCCAGGTGCTGTCCGCCGAGGAGTTCCTTCCCCGGGAATGGGTCAACGCGACGGGGACGGACCGGGACCTCCGCTCCGGTGACCTGGTTTTCGGGTTCAAGCGAACACCCGCTCGCACCAATGAAGTGGCCTTCGAGGCGCGCCTGTCGGGGACTTCCGACGCCTCCAGCGCCCGCTATGGCAACGAAATGCTCAACGATTTGAGTGAGATCAGCTCAACCGAGACCACCACGCGTGACGCGTCGCTACAACTCGACGTCACGCGTATGGTGGCGGGATTCAAGCTCGAAACAGGGGCTCGCACGGAACAGCGCCTGATCGGCACCGATCTGATCAGGGAGCCGTTGGGCCAATCCGGGCCTGAGCCGGATCTGAACGGGTTTGACTACGACACGCGAATCTACGCCGGATACGCCCAGGCCTCCCGAGGCGTCGGGCCCCTGACCCTTCAGGCAGGGCTTCGTGCGGAACATGCCGACACGCGCTTCGACCTGATCACCGAGTCGGAGTCGTACGACAATCGCTATAGCAGCCTCTACCCCAGCGCATCCGCCGTGCTGGAGTTCGGCCAGCGTCGCAGCGTTCGTCTCGGGTACTCCCGTCGGGTTCACCGGCCGCGCACGCAGCAGCTCAATCCCTTTCAGCTGCAGACGGACTCCCTCAGCCTGAGGGTGGGCAACCCGTCTCTGAATCCACAGTACACCAGCTCCTTGGACCTGACGCTGCAGACCGGGGGAGCCCTCGGCACCCTTCAGGTGACGCCGTTCTACCGGGTCACCACGGACCTGATTCAGTATTTCAAGACGGTGGATCCCGCTACGGGAATCTCCACCACGACCTTCCGTAACTTCGACCGGAGCTCGCAGTACGGCCTCGACGTCACCGCCACGGGTGGCCTTGGCTCCAGGGTGCGGGGCATGGTGGGCTCCAACATGGCTCAGATCAGCACCGACGCCGGGAACCTCGAAGCGGGGCTGGGTAGCCGATCCCTCTCGTGGTCGGTGCGCTCCAGCGCGTCACTCCGGCTCGCGGAGTCAACCGATCTGCAGGGCTTCGTCATGTACCGGGCCCCCAGGGACATCGAGCAGGGGCGGATGCGATCGTTCACGGTCAGCAACATCTCCATTCGCCATCGCATCCTGGACGGAAAGGGAGACGTGGTCCTGCGGCTGAGCGATCCCCTGGGGAAGATGAACTTCGGGTTCTACACCGCCGACGAGTTTCATGAGCAAGACTTCCTTCGGCGAATCGACGCCCGGCAGTTGACCCTGAGCTTCAGCTATGCCTTTGGAAAGCCGCCCAGAATGCGTCAGGCCGCCTCCCAGGAGGTCGACATGGGGATCCGTTGACCGGGCCCTCGACGGGGTGCCTCCCTCATGCCGCCCGGGCCGGCCGCAGCTTCCGTCGGAATGCGTAGATCAGAATCCCGTTGCAGACCAGGGCGCCCACGGCAACGGCCGGGATGATACTCCATGCGGATTCTCCCGCGAAGTAGAAGCTCCAGATGACCTTGAGTGCGGCCCCCACATTGATGACCACCAGCCCTGCGATCATCGATCGTCGCCAGAACGCCCAGCCCAGGACCACGAACCAGATCGGCACGAGCGTCGTCATGGCGGTTTTGGCCAACGTCCACCCTCCCGTGACGTATTCCCGCTCCATGGCCAGAAACGCCGCAGCCCGCGGATCGGTCTCGGACGGGGCAGGGAACCAGAACATGCTGGAGAGAACCCCTACCACAGTCAGCGCAATGCCGGCGACACTCTTCTTGTAGGCGAAGTAACAGAACGGCAACACGAACAAGGGTCGGATGTACCAACTCAGGGGGTTATGGTGGCGTGCCCATGCCCAGTTCAGGAACTCGTAGAGGGATTCCATCTCGCTCCCCTGGCCTTTCGCGTCGTTTGTGGATGGGATCCTCCGACCCCAGGTCAGCCCGGTGCTTTTCCCTTCACCGCACCCAGGGTCCAACGCAGGAAGCGGACATACCACGACCACTGCGAAGGCCGGGCCGGACCGCTTCCCAATGAGGACTCCGCCCGATCCAGGGAATCCTCCAATAGCGCATCGTGTAGCGGTCGATACACCAGCGGCCAAGAGATGGTGGCTGCCCCGCTCGCGTCCATCTCCAACACATGCCGGAGCCCGGTCTCTCCCTTTGAGAGGGGTATCACCTCGTAGCGATGGCTCCCATGGAATCCGTCTGGAGCTGAAAACCGGAACCGCACCAGACGCCCAGCCTTGTACTCCTCAACTTCGTAACGGATCGGCCCGTGTCCGCCGACGGCGCCCACCTGCAAGGGCCGGTCGAACTGCATCGGAGGCCATCGTAAAGGCCAGAGTCGATCCGACGTGGACGAGAGTGAGTCCAACAGTCCCCCTACTTCCTCCGCGGGGGCAGCAAGGACCCTCTCGTGAACATTTCTTACCTTCACTCGAGTCCTTTCGGAGGTTGGATGTTCTGGCACCTCGTATGTCTCCGGGGCCACCGCCATTTCGCCCGGATGACAGCTTGTGGGCAGGCGGCGACACCGGCTAGCCCCTGCCTAGTCGAAATAGCGTTCCATCTTGCCTTTGCGTCGCACATCCAGCGTCACACAATGAAAACCGCCGCCCATCATCTTCGAGTGTCGGATTCTCAGCGGAAGCACGTCCACACCCTCGGCCTCGAGGAGCTTGATCAAAGCGGTCTGATCCTCGTCCACGCAAGCCAGATTCGGGCTCAGGCTGAAGAGGTTCATGCCAATCCAGTCTGAGGCGATGGCCATAGACAGATAGGCCTGATCGAAGCGGTCCATCCCCTCCATCGGTGGGCTGTAGATCACCTTCCACTGCTTGAAGATTGCCGGCAGCGTTTCGGCGTTCACGCGGGAGGGATTGGCGAGCAGAAGGCCCGGGCGCAAGGCGACCAGAGTCGAGTCGATGTGGCTCCCGTAGTACACATCCCTGAAGAAATGGACCCTGAACTCGTGGCCCAGGATGGTCTGCAACCAGTGTCCGCCCAGCTCATTGCCGGTGGCGCTCACCAGATACACCAGGTCGCGACCGAATCGTAGTACGTTGGCCGCATCGAAGGCCGGCTCGTCGTCACGCGGCACCGGGCGGCTCATGTCGACATCGAACAACTCATCCAGGAGCATGGGTCTGGGTGCGCTGTACCAACGGGCCCCGGACTTCATGTACTCCATCAGGATAGAACGGTAGCTGAAAGCTTCCTGGGAGCGACTTCGGATGACACTAGGCGTTTCAATGATCTGATCACCCACAACCATCATGATGTCGCGGGGACAATAGTTATAGTAGCCCTCCGATTCCCAGTGCACGGTGGAGAACCGTTTCTCGTGGGGCCAGGTATCCGGTCGCCGCACGGTGATCCCAAGCTTTTCGAGGGCGGCAGCAAAGGCGTTCAGATCCTCTTCGGTCTCCTCGATGATCTTCGGGTCGAAGGGCCCCTGAGGGATGTCCTCAAGGGCACGATCCGGGTATTCCGCCAATCGCGTGCTTGGGTCCGCATACGGGAATCGGGCCCCGAGCGGGTTGCCGATGATCACCTCCTCGAGCTCATCCCACTCGTTACAACTCCAGACCTTTGACACGTCATGCCCTCCTCGATCGATGCCCCCCACAATCCCCTTCGAGCGCCAACCTCCAGCCGGCTAGTGCCCCGCTCTTATCGAGAGGCGCACGACATATTCTTCATCAAAATCCCCACGTCGAACTCCCCATACATATCCGGCCCCGAACAGATGCGGCTCGAATCGATCGGGGAACCGAAGCTCCCCTAGAAAAGTGCCGTCTTCCTCGAACACGTCGTAGACGAACGGCTGTGCCCACCCGATGGGCGGCATTCCAAGGGAGTTCTCCACGACAGGGATCTGGATCGGACGCGTGTTCCTCCTGACCCAGATACGCCCATCGCTGCCTTGCTCATCAAACACGTCAGCGAACCCCTACCCCTGGTTCGAGACAGCCATCATAATCTTCCTCCAGAAGTCGACAATGTCATCCAGAAGGAGCAGGGGAAGGAGCGCGTCATCAACCTGGCCG